>JAZNVJ010000159.1:0-14582 GCA_045592765.1 Alphaproteobacteria bacterium
AATCACCCCTCGCAATCCTTATGATGCCAGATATATCTACAAAAACAACAAAGACCGAGAAACCGCTCAAGCTATTTACAATGGCAAAGAAGCCAAAATCCTTAAAGTCAATGTTGTTGATGAAAACATTGCCAAAGCAAATGGCGCACTTCCTCCACCATCTGTCGGTCGCACCCGCCGCCGGAAGAATTAAGTCACATAGTCGAATATAGTTAGCAAGTTTCTAGCCGAAGAGCAGGAATGTTATGCAGATTTGAAGAGAAAAATAAGAAAGCTTCAAAAACTTACGACCTTATCTTACTCTTTTTGCATTAACCTTTTCATAAAAGCCCAAGCTGTGTTTGTTTGAATTTTACCCGTTTCATTATGAGTCTCAGTTTTTATTCCGGTATAAGAATCTCCTGTTTTACCTAATGAAGAAAACTCACTTTCCGCTACATTATTATCATAAACATATACTAAATCATCATTATGCTTTTCTATTTTAATCTCCATCACATTTTTTTTCAACTGTAACAAATCTTCTTTTTCAATACTGGGCTTAAATGTTTCTAAAAATTCAGGTGTTTTCTCAAGAAGATTTGCCATAATTTCTGCTAAGTCTCTTGATTCCAACTTATATCCATGTTTGACTAAAAAATTTATATTTTCCAATGTTCTTCCTATACTTTGACGTCCATAAAACTCCAATTGGCGATCAAAGTCTGTTGTAACTCTAAGCATTAAATTATCCCAAGCATTTTCACAATCTTCTATATATCCCCCTGCATTCACAACCTTTTCTATCGCTTCTGTCGGACGAGAGGAATATAACATATGATTAAGTACGTTTTGACCAAATCCATCTTCTGCATTTACATCTGCACCACGTTCAATATAAAAATCAATTTGCTCAGGATATGCATACAATAAAGATGCATCTCTCTGATGGGTAAAACCTTGTGTAAAATATCCTGATGGAATGAACCCGTTTGTTTCCATAAATTCTGCACCTTTTAAGGTTTTGACCCTATCCATCAAAACAAAGCCATCAAATTCAGCATGTGGGTTATATCCTTTATCAACCATATCCTTAAATTCATCATATCTCTCTTCATCAATAAATTTTGCAGCAATTTGGATTTCTACAGATCTCGCATCCCTAACAGCATACTCTGCCCCTAACAATTCACCATGATAAATAACTTCATTAACTAAGCCTTGTAGTTTTTCAACATCATTTATTTTTGACTGTTGGAAAATTATATCACCCACAATATCTAATGCTGTAGGCTCATCTTGTACTCCAACATTTGTACGCAATGATTCACTAACTTTCTCAATCTCCACATCCGTAAGACGTCTGTTATTTTTACGTAGCTCATCATCTAATTTTTTCAAATATTCAATATCTTCACGATTCATTGTTTCTCTCCCTGTTAGAATATATTAATATTATAATAACAGTAACTGGACAAAAAAGCAACAATTACTTTTAATAACCAATGACTAATTCCTCATGACTAACAATTAAAGTTGCTTTTTCTTTTTTAGCCTGTATATTCAAAACCAATTGCTATTGTTAAGGAGATAAAAATGGCTGCAGTTCAATATGTATTCGTAATGCAAAACCTAACTAAAGTATTCCCCGGAGGAAAAGAACTCTTCAAAGGAATCACTCTTTCTTTTTTACCCGGAGCCAAAATCGGCGTTTTAGGTGTAAACGGTGCCGGTAAATCTACCCTATTAAAAATTATGGCCGGTGTAGATAAGGAATTTAACGGCGAAGCTTGGGCTGCTGAAGGTATAAAAGTTGGCTATTTAGAACAAGAGCCTCAACTTGATGCTTCTAAAAACGTTATGGAAAATATAATGGATGGACTTGGCGAAACAAGAGATTTGCTCAAACGTTTTGAGGAAGTTTCTATGCGTTTTGCCGAAGAACTTACTGAAGATGAAATGAATGACCTGATTAATGAACAGGCCGAACTCCAAGAAAAAATCGATGCTTGCAATGGTTGGGATATTGAAAGAACCATTGAAATTGCCATGGATGCCTTGCGTTGCCCACCAGCTGATGCCGATGTAACCAAACTCTCCGGTGGTGAGCGCCGTCGTGTTGCTCTTTGTCGTCTTTTGCTATCCAAACCCGATATGCTCTTGCTTGATGAACCGACCAACCACCTTGATGCTGAATCAGTCGCTTGGCTTGAAAATCACCTCAAAGATTACAAAGGCACAGTGGTTATGGTTACCCACGACCGCTACTTCTTAGACAATGTTACCGGTTGGATTCTTGAGCTTGACCGTGGACAAGGTATTCCTTATGAGGGCAATTATTCTTCTTGGCTACAACAAAAACAAAAACGCTTAGAGCAAGAAGCCAGAGAAGAAACTGCACGCCAAAAAGTATTAGCCAATGAATTAGAATGGATTCAAAAAAATCCCAAAGCTCGTCAGGCAAAATCAAAAGCTCGTATTAATGCTTATGATGAACTTTTGGCTCAATCAACTAAAGATAAAATCTCCACTGCCAACATCACTATTCCGATGACCGAAAGATTGGGTGATTTGGTTATTGAAGCCAATAATATCAGCAAAGCTTATGGTGAAAGAGTATTGATTGATAACCTCTCTTTCAAAATTCCCAAAGGTGCTATTGTCGGCATTATCGGACCTAACGGTGCAGGAAAAACAACTTTATTTAGAATGATTACCGGACAAGAAACCCCTGATTCCGGAACAATTCGTATTGGTGATAGCGTAGAACTCGGATATGTTGACCAAACCAGAGATGAACTTGATCCCAATAAAAATGTTTGGGAAGAAATTTCTGACGGATTAGATATGATTCAGCTCGGCAAAAAAGAAGTTCCGTCTCGTGCTTACGTCGGACAATTCAACTTCAAAGGCTCAGACCAACAAAAGAAAGTCGGACAACTCTCCGGTGGTGAAAGAAATCGTGTTCACCTTGCCAAAATGTTGCATAAAGGCGCCAATGTAATTTTACTCGATGAACCAACCAATGATTTGGACGTTGATACTTTGCGTTCTTTAGAAGAAGGTATTATGAACTACCCCGGATGTGTTTTGGTAACCTCACACGATCGTTGGTTTTTAGACCGCTTGGCCACCCATATTTTGGCTTATGAAGATGACGGACACGTTGAATGGTTTGAAGGCAATTTTGAAGACTACGAAAAAGACAAGATTCGTCGTCTTGGTGAAGAAGCCGCCAAACCACATCGAACCAGATATAAAACCCTTACCAGATAAAATGAAAAAGCAGCTAAAACAAGCTGCTTTTTTTTACTTACATTCACTATTTGATTCTTTTTACTGGAAATTTTCAAAAACAATGTTATAATATAGTCCTTAACCACAAAGGGAGAACTTTCATGGAATACACTAAAGCAACAATGGAAAGTCTAAAAATTCAACCGCCCAAATTAAACACTTTAAACAATCAAAATCATATCTGGAAAAATATGATAAAAATAGAACAGTTAAAAAAACAACATTTGCAACAAAAAGAATTGTTGTTGCGCAAAAATTTACAATCTTAATTTTTTAAAGGCCTTGCTAAAAACAAGGCCTTTTCCTTATTTACTCAATCCTGTTCTATTCGTCAACATTTTCTGCACATATCGACCTTGATATAAGTTTATCCCTAAAGAATTACCGACTTCTATCGCTTTAGCATCATCAACCCTACACAAGATCATTTTTGCTCTTTCAGCCTTATTCACATAATCCATAAAATGCGCATCTTCTTGCAACACATCCATAAACGTCGGATGCCAAATAATTTTCAGCAAATCACAATTTAGATTCGTCCGATTTAAATATTTTAATTTATCTACTGTAATTCCATCAATACATATCTTATAACCTCTGGCCTGCGCAAAAGTTTTTGCTAAAATAAAAGCATTAATATCACTAAAGATATCCATCAACTGTAGTTCTAACACTATACTAGAACGCATTGAAAAATTAACACTATTATCAAAAGCCAAAAAATCATCTGACAATATTGTTGATACATTAATATTAATACTAAAATTACTCAATAATGATCCATCATCATGACGACTTATGGTTTGTAACACTTTTTTATCCAAAGTTTCGCTCAAGGATAAAAACAACCATGGATTAGAAGTCAAATCCACATCAGGAAGCAACATTTCTTGCAAATCCGGAATAGAAACATAAACTTCATCAAAAACTCTTTGCGGAGCAGATTTTCCAATAATCGCACAAATAGATTGCCTACGAATAAAACTTGAAAAATCAGCCACTGACAATATTTTTTGCACTTTACCTAATAACTCTGTAGAAAGCTCTTTCTTTAGTTTTTTATTAGTAGTAGTAAAAACTGTATTTTGCACTCTCCCTTTTTCATCTGGCACAGCCTCTGATTGAGCTACAACTTGGGATTTTTTGATATATTCTGTTAATTCTGCAACTTTATTAACCAAATCAAAATATGTTACAAAACCAATCCCTTGCAAATCATCCGCATTTTTTAATAAGGGATCTTCTTGCAACAAAAAACGCACTTTAACCAAACATGAACTTATTTCATCACGTTTATCTTTAGGATAGATAAACAACAAATCACTGTTTAATAACCCAAAAGCTTTTATGTTTGCCCCCAAAACCGCAAAAACTTCCAATACCGATTTGCGTGCGGTAGCCTTCAAATTTATATTACTCAAACGATGCATACCCAAACCCAAAGCCTCATAGGAATCAAGGTTTTCTGAAATTTGTTGCAAATATTCAAAAATTAAATTTCCTCTAGGTCTATTCATTTCCGGCTTATATTCCATATTCTACCTCAAAATAAAATCCAAAAAATCTTTATTCGGACACTGATTTCTCACTACACCAGAAATAAATCTGCGTCTTTTCAAACAATCTTCTGTTGAGCAAACATCTCCTCCCGGACACAACTTTCTAATCAAAGCCGCCTCAAAAACATCCACATATGGTCCCTGAAAATTATGAATTCCGTGCTTAATTCCCCAACGTAAAGATTTTTCATCTTTACATTTAGCCAAAATAATATTTTCTGCCCCAAATGAAGTTATAATATTATTAATTTCTTCATCATTAATATCAAACTCCATCATCGGATCCCAAAATATTTTTATCATGTCTGGTTGCAATTTTGTAACATTAAGCATTTTCAACATATTAGTAGACATCGCATCAATAAGTATTTTATCTCCTCTTGCATGCAAATTTTCTCTTGCCTCAAAATACAAATTCAAATTATTAAAAACATCTGCCATCTGTACTTCAACCAAAACTTTCTGTTCTGATTGCAAAAAATTATTAACAAAATTAGCAAATTCATCTGAAAACACTGATGATAAATTTAAATTAAGGGCAATCAAATTTGGAAGCTTTTTAATGTCCGAAAACATAAATGAAGATATTGTCTTTTTATCTAAAACATAGGTCAGATACTGGAACAACCATTTATTGGCCATTAGATCAATATTTCCGCCATATTGCCTACTCAAATCTTTAACTGCAACAAAAAATTCTTGAAAAACAAGCTTTGCTTCATCAATTTTTTCTAATTTAATAACACTTTGATGTTTAACTATTTCAGCTACATTTATATTATCCAGATGTTTCATAACATCATCAATTTGCGACGCCTCCAATGCATACTTAACTGTTTCGCTATCTTCTTCGCCCCCCTGCAAAAACAATCTGGCAATTATACTTTTTAGCTCTTCCATATCATTTGGAAACTCATAGAACTTAGTAAATCCACTATTATGATCAACAAGAAGCGGATCAGAAGCCAAACCTTGACGCAACTTATTCATGGCACAATCAACAGTTGTTAATGATATATTTTTACCAAGTATCACAAAGTCACCATTATCCAACACAAACAAGCCCCCTTCTGCGGCTCCAACCAAATCATCAAATAACTTGGCAATAATTTTCACAAATGAAGGATGTCTATTTTTAGGCTTAAGCTTAGAAACATTAACATATAAAGCACAATATTTCGACTGACTACGTTCAATCCTACTAAGTGCCTCCAACAATTTTTTCTCTGTAGCAAATTTATCTGTTTTTGCCATAATAACGCCTTACCTTTTTATCACTAACAAGCTTATCATACTATCTCTTTGTAGTAAGAGCAAGTAAATATCAAAATTGCAAACAAATTATTGCAATTTATCTTCACTTTTGTATAATTTAATCGGTTTATAACTAAATTTTAAGGACACATCATGGTTGCTCAAATAAAAATTTGTATGGGAAGCTCTTGTTTTGCCAGAGGAAACGCTAAAAATCTGCAAATCATCCAAAATTTTTTAAATAAGCACAACCTAGAAGCAGATATTGAACTCATCGGTTTACGCTGTTGCAACAATTGTTCAAAAGGACCAAATATCAACATTGATAATATTGAGCACAACAACATTAATAGTGATGCTTTGATTGATATTCTTGAAAAACACTTTAATCTATAAAAATCTTAGGAGAATTTAATGCAAAAAAAAGAGCATCCTTTACACACAGTCAAAACCGATTGCCAAGATTGTTATAAATGCGTAAGACGTTGTCCTGTAAAAGCAATCAAAATAGAAGACAATTCCGCAATGATTGTTCCTGAATTATGCATTGCGTGTGGAACTTGCTATAAAGTATGTCCTTCTAAAGCAAAACAACCTAGAGGAGACCTAGCTAGAGCAAAATACTTGGTTGCATCAGGAAAAGAGATTTATGTATCATTAGCACCTTCATGGATTACTGAATTTCCGGATCTATCAGCAGAACAAATGGTTGCAGCCATTCGCAAACTTGGAATTCGTGGCGTTAGTGAAACCGCTCTCGGCGCTCAAGAAGTAACCGCCCAAACCGTAAAAATGCTTCAAAACTCCTTAGATAAACAAGAACAAAAACTATTTATTTCCACAGCTTGTCCTGCTGTTGTTGAATATATTGAAAAATATTTACCAGAATTAACGCCTTGCTTAACTAACATAGCATCTCCCCTACTAAATCATTGTCAATTATTAAAACAACACTTTGGTCAACAAATCGAAATTATTTTTATTGGTCCTTGCTTGGCTAAAAAATTTGAAGCAGATCGTCATCCAGAATTGTTAGATATCGCAATAGGTTTCAATGACTTACGCCAATGGTTCAAAGATGAAAACATTATACCTTCAGAAGTTACCCCTGGAGTATTTGATGTATTCACTCCGCAATCCGCCCAAGAAGGTAATATATATCCCATTGAGGGTGGGATGCTGGAAACCTTAAAGGCTTACAAGCTTGATAATAAAATATACACTTCACAAATAACCGGCATTTATAGCATTCAAAGCGAGTTAACCAACATAATTCCTAACGAAATAAAACACCCTACTTTCATTGAATGTTTGGCCTGTTACGGCGGATGTATATCCGGACCATGCACATCCAACAAACAACCTGGACTTCAAAAAAGATTAGATATTCTCAAAAAAAGTATTTTTTCTGAAGAATCCGGTAAACGTCAATCGCAAAATAATTTACATATCAATTACCAAGCTCAAGAAAATTCAAATCCTTTTCCTAAATTTGATGATACAGAAATTCGTAAAGCCTTAAGTAAAATAGGCAAATTTTCTATAGAAGATGAACTAAACTGCAATGGATGTGGATATGACACCTGTCGTAATTTTGCCAAAGCCTTACTTATGGGCAAAGCCGAACCAGAAATGTGTGTATCCCACATGAAACAACAAGCCCAACGCAAAGCTAATGCCCTTATTCGTTGCATTCCATCACCCATTGTTATTGCTGATTCTAAATTAAATATTATGGAATACAATGACCAATTTAGAGATACTTTTTGGAATGAAGAAGAGCATTCAGATATTTACGATTATGATAATCTGCAAGGTGCCAACTTAAGAGATTTCATATCCTTTACCAATCTATTTTCTGCCTCTTTAGAGTTAGAACAAGATATTCATAAAGAACATGTACGTCACGAAGATAAAATGTTTGATGTAGTTGTATTTAATATTGAAGCCAAACAAAGTGTCGGAGGCATTATTGAAGATGTAACCAATGCCGAAATGCATAAAGAACAGATCGCGGCTCGAGCCAAAGAAGTTATTCATAAAAATCTGGCAACAGTTCAGCAAATTGCTTGCACTCTAGGGGAACATATGGCCGAAACCGAAGTTTTACTTCGTTCCATTGCCAAAGATTATGCTGCAGATGAAACTGATGCTGCAAACATCAAAATACGTACCAATTCTACAGAAAATAGGTAACAACCAATGAGTGATTCTTTATTTATAGAAATCGGTTCTGCTCAACAACAGAAATATGGCGAAGACTGTTTTGGAGATACTATATATTCCAAGAAAATTCCCGATGAAAGAAGAATAATATCAATTCTTTCTGATGGTTTAGGAAGTGGTGTAAAAGCCAATATCTTATCATCTATGACTACCAGAATGGCAATGAAATTTGTTGAAAGCAATATGGAACTTGCCCATTCATCAGAAATTATGATGGATGCGCTTCCGATTTGCCAAATTCGCAAAATAAGCTACTCAACTTTTTCGGTTGTAGATACTGAACTTGATGGTAAAACCAGAGTTTTTGAAATGGACAATCCTCCATTTATGCTGTTTCGAGGTGATAAAATTGTTAATGTTCGTTGCAAAGAGATATCTTCTCCCAAATGGAAAGAGCGAACTATTAATATTGCCCAAATGACCAATCAAGAAGAAGATCGTATAATATTAATCTCGGATGGTGTAAGCCAAGCAGGATTAGGTAATCGACTTTACCCTTTAGGTTGGCAACGTCAAGGATGTATCAATTTTGTAACTGAAACCATTAGGCGAAATCCTCATATTTCGGCTCACAACTTAGCTCAATCTATTGTCAAAGAAGCTTTAAATAAAGAAGTAGAAAAACACGCTGGAGATGATATCAGTTGCGTAGTATTATATTTTCGCAAACCTCGTAAATTACTCGTGCTTACCGGACCTCCTTTTGAAGAAAAAAAAGATAAAGAATTCGCTGATCTGGTTGCCGAATATGATGGCAAAACCGTAATTTGTGGAGGAACAACCGCAAATATTGTCGAACGTGAATTATGTCTAAAATGTGAGATTGACAAAACCTCGTTTGACCCTAAAATACCCATGTGTTCTACTATGGACGGTGTAGATTTGGTTACCGAAGGCATTTTGACCTTGACTGATGTGTATCGTATGCTAAAAGAAGGAATTGATACTGATAAAAATAATGGTGCAACCCGTCTTGCTAAAATGCTTCTTGATAGTGATAAAATAGACTTTGTTGTCGGAACAAAAATAAATATTGCCCATCAAGACCCAAATTTACCCATGGAATTAGAAATCAGACGCAACATTGTAAAAAAAATCTTCCGCAATTTGCAGGATAAATACTTAAAAGAAATCAGTGTCAGATATATTTAGAAAGGACAAAAATATGGAGAAAATAAAAGTCAGAATTTGTGTTGGAACCTCTTGTTTTGTTATGGGCTCAGCTCAAATACAATCTCTTGAATTTAATGCTCCTGCAGATATTGCAGATCATATTGAGATTATTGAAGAGCGTTGTATGGGGCTCTGTAAGGATATCACCACTAAATACAATCGTGGTCCTTTTGTGTTTGTAAATGATGAGTTAATAGAAGAAGCTTCTTACGAAAAAGTAGTAGCAAAAATCAGAGAAAAAATTAAGGAATAAAATAAAAATGCTAATACCCAAAAATAATGCCAACTTAATGCGTACCAAAATTTTAATCAAATTGGCAGAAAGTTATCTTGAAAACAAATTTGATGATGCAGATCGCATCCCTTTAAATCTACGTCCTAAAGATGGTGAAATTAGTCGTTGTTGCGTATATAAAGACAGAGCGGTTTTAAAATATCGTTGTATGGCAGGGCTTGGACATTGCCCTGAAGAAGAAACCGATGAGTTAACATCTCTCAAAGAATACGGCAAACAAGCATTAGAACGCACTCAAGCACCTAAAAACAAATTATCTGTTATTGATGTTGCCTGCTCAGCTTGTGTTAAATCCCAATATGTTATTACTGAAGTTTGTCGTGGCTGTTTTGCTCAACCTTGTCGCTTAAATTGCCCCAAACAAGCAATTAGCATTATTAACGGACGCGCACACATTGATCCTGATTTATGTGTAAACTGCGGTAAATGTTATGAAGTTTGCCCTTATCACTCTGTTGTTAAGATTCCCGTACCTTGTGAAGAAGCTTGTCCTGTTGGAGCTATTACAAAAGATGAGTTTGGCAAAGAACATATTGATACCGAAAAATGTATTTCTTGCGGCAAATGCTTAGCATCTTGCCCATTTGGTGCAATTGTTGAGCGCTCTCAAATGATAGATGTTATGCGTGAAATTAAAGAAACCAACAAAAAAGTTATTGCCATGTTAGCTCCTGCTGTTGCCGGACAATTCCCGGGCTCATTAAACAATCTTGCCGGAGCTCTCAAAAAATTTGGATTTGCTGAAACTATTGAAGTTGCTGTCGGAGCAGATATCACCACTCAAAAAGAAGCTGCCGAATTTATTGAACGTATGGAAGAGGGACAAAAATTAATGACCACATCTTGCTGTCCAGCTTATTTCCGTGCAGCTCAAATTCATATACCGGAGATTAAGCCATTCGTTTCAGATACCAGAACTCCGATGTACTACACTGCAGAACTCATGAAAAAAGAACAACCTGATTGTGTTACCGTATTTGTCGGGCCTTGTTTAGCCAAACGTGCAGAAGCAGAATCAGACCCGAATGTAGATTATGTTCTTACTTTTGAAGAACTTGGTGCAATGCTGGTTGCTTCCGGTATAAATGTTGATGAATGTGAAGAAATACCTTTTGGTAAAATATCTCATGCTCAAGGACGTTTATTCCCCGTTAGCGGTGGAGTTGCAGGTGCTGTTGCCGATATGGTAAAAGATAAAGTTGAATTCAAACCAGAAAAAATTGATGGCCTGACCAAAGAAAACATCAAACTTCTCAAACGTTATGCCACCAAAGGCTGTGAAAGCAATATGCTTGAAGTAATGTGTTGTGAAGGAGGATGCGTATCAGGACCTGGATGTATCGCTTTATCCAAAAAAGCTGCTCGAGCTGTTGATGCTTATTCTAAAGAAGGAAAGCAATTAACGCCAGAAACCAGATTGAGTTAGCTAAAAATAACATATTACATTACTGAACAAACCTCTTGTAATTACAAGAGGTTTATTTCTATTATAGGTTTTTATAAAAAAATTATAGACAAATTTGTTTCATCGTGGTAATCTTATATTAAATAAAAACAACAAAGGAGGACACTATGAATAAAGTTCAACAAAAACGACTTGAAGTTAACTTACAAACAGCTAATAAACTTTTAAATGAATTATTAGGCGAAGAATTGGCAAAAAAATATAAAGGTACATGGACTATTTTACAAGAACAAGAAGAGATGAAAGGTGTATCTTTTGGAAGTAAGGATGGTTTATTCAATAATCCAAATAAAAAATATACACATAAATCTGTACCTAAAAAAGATAAAGATGGAGAAATAATCAATTATGATACTGTAATCGAAAATAATTATGATGCACCTGAAGAGCGAGGAACAGGATACAATGGTGGTGCTGGAGTAATTTCTTTTGGGCCAGATGAAAATGGCAAAAATAGAAATTTTATTATTTTAACTTGTAATATGGATTTACTTAAAGATGTTAGCAAAGCCATGACCCGCAAAGACTCTGATAATTTATGGGTACCAGAATATAATGCTGGAATTTATAGAGATACCTTAGATGGACGTATTTCCACAATGGAAAAAATGTGTAGACATTTTAAAAAAGCCAAAGAGGCAAAAAAAATTAAAATTACTCCTCAAAATTCATCAGGTATCGAATCAAGATAATTGTTAACAGCCCTCTTAAAAAAAAGAGGGCTGTTTTCTCAAACTCTCTTAAACACTCCTGTTTCAATCTCCGGCAAAAAAGAAGATCTTCTTCCGACAATAAACTCAAGCTTGTCCACTCTTGCCAAAATTGGTCCGTGATGACAAGCAAGCAACATTCTCTCAATATTTTCTTCTTCGCCTCTCATCAAAATTTCTACACTACCATCTGCAGCATTATGCACCCATCCAGATATTCCGCCAATACATTTAGCTTTATAAACAGCCCAATAACGAAATCCGATTCCTTGCACTCTTCCTTTAATACGAATATAAACTTCTTTCATTGTTTTAAAAAGGCCTCAATATCATTAAGCTCTTGCTTACGTTCACTACGCAATTTTTCAGCTTCTACATCTTTTCCCCACATATCAGCCTGAAAAAGTTCTTCCAAATATGCCGCTTTATAAGCTTGCTCTGAATTTATGTGTCCCTTTACCAAGGCCGAAGCAAGCAACACTGAACGCATATTAAGTGCAGCCAAATAAAAAGCAGCCAATTGCTTATCGCTAAGCTTATTCAAAAAATTTTTAAGCCCATATCCAGAATCTAAGTTTTCTTTTTGAACATCTAAGCTTTTAGTTGTTTTATATTGACCACCAAACTCTTTTCTCGCCCAATTCAATACAGGTATCCATTCTTGTTCTTGACGTTTTTGCAGCTTCTCATCTGTTCCCCAAAAAAGCAACATATCTGTCTCGGCATATTTAAGTAAACGCTTAACAATATCATCTCTATATGATGCTATTTCTTGAGTTGCTTGGTGTAATTTTTTTATAGTCATTAGTTCTCCCGTTACATTTTATGGGTTAGCAAACATATTCAAAATATCTTTAGCAACATTTTGCAAACCTTCAATACCGTCTTTTATTTGTTTAGATGTATCTTTATATACATCTTTAGTGGCATTAACAACCCCTGTCGGCTTAGGAAATCTAGAAGCATAACTAGTCCCCTCTAACGCCACATAACAAGGTTCTCCACCGCCATAAGCCAACATTTGGGAACCTAAATATGTCGCTCCGCCTGTTGCAGCAACACCGATAATAGTTTTTAATGCCTCTTTATCGTCTAACTTTATCTGCGGATTCTGTAAAGTTCCTACAATTTTCACAAAAGAGGCTAAAGCTTGCGAAAGATTACCATTAGCTAGCTTATTAAACTGTGGCTCAATCGTAAAGCTAATTTTATCATTTATTAAATTTATATTTCCATCCCCAACCATGGTCAATTGCTTAGAATCAATAACAATTCCTTTAGGAAATTCTGCTTTACCATTATTAAAATCACTCCGCAAAACAGCACAATTCATATCCAAATTAGGATTATCACCTGTTTTTATATTAAGCACTGATAATAATTGAGCAATAAAACCACTTCGCAAAAATTGCAAAGCACCGGTTTGAACTTCAGATTTTCCAACAATTGCGATTAATCTACCGTTTAAATTTTGACTAAGAGCTCTATAGGTATCACCATTTGTTTTAACATTAACATCCAAATCCACAACACCACCACTCTTTATTCCAAAATCCTTATCTCCGGAAACTGCAAACTCATCATATAAATTTTGCAACAATAGATCATTACTATTAATTTTCACATCAATAGTTTTGTTATTGGCGTTAGCGGTTAAAATTGCATCAACCAAACCTCCGCCAAATTCCAGATTCAAAGGATTTATAACCAAAATTCCATTTTTTACCAACACATCTGCATTTATATTTTTAGCTGACATTCCTTGCGTAATAACCAACTCTCCCAACTTAATTTTCAAATTTGCTCCAAATTGCTTAAGTACACCATAGGGAATTATCGTATTAGGCACAAAAGTTAAAGCTTGTGCCTCATTCATCAATTTAGGAAATTCAAAAGCAAAATTACTTTGATTGCTAAAATTCTTTAGGTTTATTTTGTTACTATACAAATCTGCATTTATTTGAGGAGTTTTATCACTCCAAACCACATCAATATTTCCGGTAATATTATTATTAACAATATTCAAAGTAGCAATTTCAGCTTTCAAACCATTAGTATCACCTTCGATTTTCGTTTTTAATGTTGTTTCCGGAAGATTATAATTTGCAGCTGGATTATATATGTTCACCTCTGCAGCATAATGAGGGGCTGAAGTTATATTAAGCACACTTCCTCTTGCATCAAAATCAGCCCCCAGAGCGGTTACATCAATCCAAAACGGAAATGGATTTTGTGAATTAAACAGTTGCTCCAATGAACCAAATTCTGTTTCCCCTTTAATATTTTGCTGATTATAAACAATATCAAACTTCATAGTCATATTAGCATCATATGCCGGAGCACTCATGATTATACTTTTAATATCTATAGTATTTTTTGCTCCTTTCTTTACATCATTGTATTGTAAAGTACCATTATAGATATCAACATTTTTTGCCACAAAACCAGCCATTACCGCCGCAGCAGGAACGTTAACCTTAGCCGATGTTTTAACCTCATCTGTTACAATTACTGAATTTTTAACAGGATTACTTATCTTAAACTCCCAGTTGCTTTCTCCTGTTGCTGATTTTTCCAAATAAATTTCCGGAGCAACAATCTCAACCTCATCAATCACAATTTCT
>JAZNVJ010000160.1:0-2971 GCA_045592765.1 Alphaproteobacteria bacterium
AAAGGCATAAACCCATATTCTTGTAGCTTTGTTCCCAGTTCAGATGGATTGCACTCAAAAGAAATAAGCACCCCGTCTTCACCTTGTTTATCGATTACGATGGCCTTAAAATCAGACATTTGCGGAGTAGTTTTATCTGTATAGAAAGAAATAACATCATTGATTTTTAAGCGTTTGGAGTTTTTTATAAAAGCCATCCAATTGATGCCGTCTATCGGATGGTACAGAGTTACTTCAACCAAAGCTTCTCCATGAGCACCGTATAATCTGGCAGGTATAACTTTGGTGTCGTTAAATACCAATACGTCACCTTCTTCCAAAATATCCGGAAGATCATAAAAATGACGGTCGGTAATTTTTCCTTCTGTAGATAAGTCCAAAAGACGAGAAGTATCTCTGGGAGATGCCGGATATGAGGCTATTAACTCTTTCGGTAATTCAAAATCAAAAATGTCTACTTTCATAATTTTATTCCTTTGAGCTACTTATAGTATATAGTTTTGAGCTTGGCAATAATATATTTTGCGATTTTCTCTTTTTAGTTGCGTTAAAATTAAAAGTTGTTTACTATGTTAAGCAGTTTTTTTACAGTGAAGGGTAATTTTATGTTAGCTAAGAAAGCTTTAGCAGATTTTAAGGCGGTAATGTTGTTGAATGCCATAAATAAATTTAATGGTAAAAGAAAAGCTGCAAAAGAACTTGATATATCAATAGATACGCTCAGTAAATATGTTGATACTTTAGAACAAGAATGTGGAAGTAAACTGTTTAATTCAACTGCAACCGGAACTTCTTTGACAATGCGAGGGGAAAGGATAGCGGATTATTCGGCTGAATTGGAAGAAGTGTTGAAGCATATGTACGCTATTGTTTCTAATAAAGAAGAATTGGTGGGTGAAGTTAAGCTTTTGTGGGATAGGCATGCCAGAGCGAATACAACCAATAAAAGATTATGGGATTGCTTGAAAAAGTATAAAAGGATTACACTTACCTCGACAACTGTTGACAAAGTTAATGATAACAAAAATTTGACCTATGATATTTTAATAACTTATGAATTGCCGACTAATAGCGACTGGGAGTTGATTTATAGCAAAAAAACAGTAACAGGTTTTTTTGCCTCGGCTCAATATTTGAAAAAATATGGGTATCCGCAAACTAAAGAAGAAATGCTTAGTAAGCATAGGATGGTTTTGCTTAGAGAAGACAAAACTTGGATGCATGGTGCCGGTGAATATTTGTATAATGCTAAAAATAAAGCTTATTTAGGTGATAGTTCTTTTGCGATAAATGAGGCTGTTGAGGTTGGAGTTGGAATTGGAATTTTACCAATGTCATTCGTAGGAAAAGGCTTGGTATGTTTGGATAATATAAAATCAGATGCAGTGGGAACTGTATATATGTTGGTACATAAGCAAACAAAAAATAATCAACGAGTAAAGGTTATTGCCGAACATTTGAAGTCAATGCTTGATAATGCATAAAGGTTAGTGAGGAAAATATGAATCATAATGATTTGGTTAATTTAGAAGGTATTTTTGCATTAAGAGCGATATATATGTGCGGGGGAAAGAAAAAAGCTGCAGAAGCATTAAACTCATCGCTGGAAACAATTAACAAACATATAAAACTGTTGGAAGAAAATTTAAATACTAAATTGATTATCGATAATAAAAATGGCACAACTCTTACTCCTGAAGGGAGTAGAGTTTTGGAGTGTATGACCTCTTTAGATTTGTTGTGGGATAAACTTCGTAAGGAAAAAGAAAATAAAAAAGATGTTTCCGGTCAGGTTACAATTGGTTTGGGAATGGGGATTAGTACATATTTTTTTCCAGAAGGAATTATGGACTTATTTGATAAATATCCTAATTTGAATTTGAGTGTTTTGCAGATGGATGAGCAACCCAAAGGCTCAACAACTAATTATGATATAACCATATCTTATTCTCCATTTGAGTCTGGAGATATGGTGCCGGTGTTTAAAAAAGAAATTAAGTGCGGTTATTTTGTGTCTGCCAGATATTTGGCAAAATATGGATATCCTAAAGATTTTGATGATATGATAAATAATCATCGAATAATTTCAAAGAAAAATGTAATGAGCTATAATTCCTCTTATCGCAAATCTTTGAATTCCGGAGCAAGAATCAGATTAATGTCAGATTTAAGTAATATTTTATTGTATTCGGTACAATATGGGGCAGGTATTTGTTTAGCCCCATTGAGATTTAAGCAAGAGGGTCCGGTTTGCTTGGATAATATTCCTTGTGATACGGTTTTTACGGTTTATCTATCTGCGCACCGAATGGTTAAAGATACTCCAAGAGTTAGAACTGTGATAGATTACTGTAAAGATATTATTGCAGCGATGGAAGCAGAATAATAAAAATGGTGTGGTTGGGATATTTTTTTACGATCATTAATTATGTTTGTTATTGTAGCAGTCGTTTTATGAAAACCAAGCAACTAATGTTGTTGTTTGATTTGTTATCAAAGATATTTACCGCTTTGGGGCTTTATTTTTTATCATCAATGAGTGGGGCATATATTTTTGTAGTGGTGTTTTTTATGCTGATTGTGGCGAATATAAAAGAGCAAAGAAATAAAAAATGGTGGTTGGGGTATGCTCTGTTTCAATTTGTTTATCTGGTTATTTTGTTTAAGACTTATGTCGGGATATCGTCAATTTTGGTTACGTTAACCTCATCAATAAAATTATTTTCGGTTTGGTGGTTACAATCGCAAGGTATGAGAGTTATGGCAGGAATTAATTCAGTTATTTTCTTGTTTTATCAGTTAAGTATTAAAAATTGGGCGGGATTGTTAGAAATTATAGTAATGATAAGTAATTTTGCTGCTTTTGCAAAATATAGGAAGAAAGCGTAAAATAAGTATATTTATGTAAAATTAATTTTTTATATTTTAGTATAAGTAAGTATTTGTTATCTGGGCGAGAGGTATGTTAAAA
>JAZNVJ010000161.1:0-5773 GCA_045592765.1 Alphaproteobacteria bacterium
TTATCACTAGGATTTTCTACCGTAGCATCCTTTTGAGTAACTAAAATAATACTTTGATCATTATCTACTACTTTTTGTAAGGCGTTAATAGATTTTTCTCTCCCTAAAAACAAAGGAACAATCATTTTGGGATAAACCACAATATCACGCAACGGCAAAACCGGATATTTTTCTTTTTTTATCATATTACACCTTTTAATAAAAATACATCATGCAAGTTATATAAGAAAACCTCACGCCTTATGCAAGATTCTCACTTAACTTTTTTGCCACATCATCTCATTTGTGGCAATTATAATATATTTAATCCACAAAACTTTCACTAAAAAAAGGCGGTGATAAATAAAAATAAATAATTTGCAGATTAAAAAAAATATATATAATAACTCAGAAAGAAATATGGAGTATATTATGCCAATAAACAAAAATATATTATCTAATCAAGAAATTGCTATAGATTTATCTGTAACTTTAGGCACAGCTGATTTACGAGTACACCAATTATTAAAACTCGGACGTGGTGCAGTCGTAGAACTGGACAGAGAAATTAATGATAACGTCGATATCTATGCTAATGATATTTTAATCGGTCATGGAGAAGTTGTTGTTACCGAAAACGAAACTATAGGCATAAGCATAACCGACTTGGTTTCTGGTAAATAAAGGCTATAAAATGCACATGTATAAAAAATATTTAAAAAAAACCTTTAAAAAAATTACCGATTCTAAAATAGTTCTGAATTTAATACCTGCAGTTCTATATTACTACACCAAGTTTATTGGTAAAACCACCAGATGGCACACTGAAGGTGTTGAAGAATTTCATCGTTTAGCACATCAAAACAATGGAGCAATATTGGTAATTTGGCACGGACGAGCTGCCATGGTGCCATTCTTCAAAAACAAAGATCTTCCATTAAATGCGTTAGTATCATTACATCGTGATGGACAAATGATAGCTGGTCTGCTCAAAAGATACAATATTGGCATTATTGGTGCTTCATCAAACGAAAATGCAGTAAATGGCGCTCTAAAGTTAATGAAAACATTACAAAGCAACACCTCTATATGTATTATTCCGGATGGCCCCAGAGGTCCAAGAATGCATATGACCAAATCTCCGATATATTATGCTTGGAAAACTGGAAAACCTATTATTGGAGCCACTTATAGCATTAGAAATTCTATCATTATTAACAAAGCGTGGGATCATATGATGTTTCCCTTACCTTTTTCTAATGGTATATGTAAAACTACCGAACCATTATTTATTCCTTCTGATACTAAAGAAAATGACTTAGAAAAATATCGTTTAGAAATGGAAAAACGCCTTAATGATATAACCATTAAATGCGATAAAGATTTAGGACTTAGTCCTGTAATGCCAGATGCTAATGCTGTAAATAGAAAACGTTTACCTCAAAAGAACAGGAAATAACCAATGTTTATTAAAATATATAACGCTTTAATTGCAATCTTATACCCTTTAGTAATAAAAGGATATATAAAAAAACGTCTACACAAAGGTAAAGAAGACAAAGAACGTTTTAATGAACGAACCGGACGACCAAAACTAAAACGTCCGGAAGGAAAACTAGTATGGTTACACGGAGCATCGGTAGGAGAGTCAATCTCTATGCTCCCTTTAATTCAAAAAATCTTAGATACCTACTCTGATGCTCATGTTATGGTTACTACCGGAACCGTAACCTCTGCCGACGTTATGAGCAAACGTCTTCCTGATCGTGCTTTTCACCAATATATTCCTATAGATAATCCTTTTTTTACCACACGTTTTATCAAACATTGGCAACCTGATGTAGCATTGTGGTTTGAATCAGAGCTATGGCCGGCAATGTTATCAGCAATTAAGCGCAAAAATATTCCGCTTATTTTAATTAATGGTCGCATTTCAAACAAATCATTCAAACGTTGGCAACAATTTGATTTTATATGTAAAGAATTACTATCTTGCTTTTCTTTATGTTTAGGACAATCAGAAGAAGATGCCTATCGCCTACAAGTTCTTGGAGCTCAAAATACTTTATGTCTTGGCAATATCAAATATGCCGGATTACCTTTACCAATTGATGAAAATAAAAAAAATGAAATCATTCAACAAATTGGTAATCGCACTTTTTGGCTTGCTAGTTCAACTCATAACGATGAAGAAATTCGCATTGCCAAAGTACACAAACGTCTAAAAACAAAATTTCCGGATTTATTAACAATTATTGCCCCTCGCCATCCTCAACGTGGTGAAGAAATAAAAACAAGTATCGAAAAATTAGAACTAACCACCGCTCTACGTTCTCAAAATGAGCATATTTCCGCCAATACAGATATTTATATTGCCAATACCATTGGTGAAATGGGATTATGGTATGACATTGCCAAATTAGTGTTCATTGGAGGCTCACTAATTCCACATGGAGGACAAAACTTTATGGAGCCTTCAAGAGTAAGAGATGCAGTAATTGTCGGCCCTCATATGCATAATTTTACCGATGCAATGAATCGAGCAAAAAAAGCAGATGCAATAATTCAGGTTACAGATACTGAAGAACTTGGCGAAGTTGTAGAACAACTTCTTGACAACAAAGAACTTTTAGAGGCAAAAAGTTCTTTAGCTTACAATTGGGCAAGTAGTGAAGCAAAAGTACTTGATGGTATTATGGATAAAGTTAAAGGGTTTATTTAAATGAAAACGCCATCTCATTGGAAATCAATAAATATTATTTCTTTGCTTTTATATCCATTAGGTTGCATTTATGGCATTGTAACAGCCTTACGACTATACTTAAAAAAATCACATCAAATAGAAGCTACCGTTGTTTGCGTCGGAAATCTGACCGCTGGAGGGACAGGAAAAACCCCTGTTGCCGTTTCATTAGCTAAACTACTTCAAAAACACGGACAAAATCCCTTTTTTGTTAGTCGTGGATATGGCGGAAAATTAAAAGACATTCAAGTAAATCCAAGCAGACACTCTGCGGTTGAGGTCGGAGATGAACCTCTTATTTTAGCAAGACAAGCTCCGGTTGTTATCAACCCTAATCGTTATCTCGGAGCTCTTATGGCTGCACAAGAAGGAGCTAATTATGTTATAATGGATGATGGATTTCAAAATCCATCGCTAAAAAAAGATAAATCAATTTTAGTTATTGATGGTAACATCGGATTTGGCAACGGCATGTGTATTCCGGCAGGTCCATTACGAGAATTTAAATCTTTAGGACTAAAAAGAGCTCATGCAATCGCTATTATAGGAGAAGATAAATACAACTTAGCCAATAAACTTGATAAGCTACCAATCTTCAAAGGAAAAATAAAAGCGATTTCCCCCTCCCCACTCACTTACGATGTTGTTGCTTTTGCAGGTATTGGACGCCCTGACAAATTTTATCAATCTCTTAGCGAATGTGGCTTTAATGTTGTTGCAACCAAAGATTTTCCGGATCATCATTTTTATACCGAAAAAGAGCTTGAAGAATTAATTCAATTAGGCAAACAATATAAATCACCTGTTTATACAACTGCAAAAGACTTTGTAAAAATTCCCCCTCACCTACAAAGTAAATTCAAAGTTTTAGAAATAGAAATAGAATGGGAAAATCCTGTTGATCTTCTTTGTTTTTTATTCAAAGTATAAATTAATTATTAAAAATTTTTATATATCCTTTTTTCGGATTTAAAAATTTATTATCTTGAATAAAACGATATCCCTTATCCAAAGCATTGATACGCTTTACATCATCAGCATCAAGGTTAATTGCTAACGCTGCAAAATTTTCTTTTAATCTTATTTCATTAACTGATTTTGGAATAACAGCAATATTTCTTTGTATTTGCCAAGCCAAAACGACCTGAGCCGAACTTACCCCTATTTTAGTTGCAATATCCATCACCACTTCATTATTTAATATTCCATCAGTTATTTCTTTATGTTGTGACCCCAAAGGAGAATAAGCTGTAACAGCTATATTATTATTCTGACAAAACTCCACTAATTTATGTTGCTGTAAATAAGGATGATTCTCAATTTGATTAACCATTGGCACAATATTATTATTTTTCATTAACCCATCAATCATTTGTTGATTAAAATTAGAAACTCCTATAGCTTTAACCAAACCATCTTCATACGCTTTTTCAATTTCAGCCCAAGTTATGGATAGAGGAATCTTATCTAAAGGTATCCAATCTTCATCTTTTTCTGGCATTGCTACACCTTTTTTCTGTGCCACCGGCCAATGTATCAAATACAAATCCAAATAATCAAGCTGCAAATCTTTTAATGTTTCTTCCAACGCAGGACGAACATCTTTTGGCATATGAGAATCATTCCAGAGTTTAGAGGTTACAAACAACTCCGAACGTTTAATATCCCCTTCTCTAACGGCATCATATAATGCCTGTCCTATTTCTTTCTGGTTTTCATAAATTGAAGCACAATCAAAATGACGATATCCTATTTTTATCGCCCAACGAATTGCCTGATAAACTTCTCCTGAATATGAACGCCATGTACCTAATCCTATTATTGGCATTTTAGTTTGATTATTGAGCTCAATATATTTCATAATAAAACTCCTATATTGGTTTAATATTTACAAACCAATATAATCAACATAACACAATCTTAAAGTGTTAGACTAATATTTATTTAGTTTCCCAACTTTGAGAAAACTCTTCATCTTTAAATAACGATGCAAGTCCGGTAACTTGTTTCAATCGTAATATTTCATCTGCACTCATCCCGATATTACGACAAATCCAACCTTCACTTTTTCCCATCTCTATCAATTCAGCCACAATATTACTCATCAAATCAATATTATGGCTACCTCTAGCTCTATTATGTCTAATGGTTGATGCCATACGTTCTCCTAATTCTTTATCAATTACTACTATTGGTAATTTACCTTTTTCTCTGGCATATATACGCTCACTTGTTTTCATTATAGTATAACGATGAAAACCATCAACCACAATATACTCATCATTATCTTTATCATAATAACATACTACCGGTTGAGTATAGCCATCTTCCCAAATTGAAAGTTCTAAAAGTTTCATTTCCGGAGGAGCTACATAATTAGGATTGTAATCGTTTGCTCGCACTTTCTCTACGGGCACTCCGATTACATTATAAACAGGACTGGTATAGTTTTTCATTTTGTTCCCTCACAAACGTTTATATTTTTCAATTAATTCTTTCTCTCTCATAGTTTGCTTTTTAGTCTGCGAAAATCCCATATATTTGCACAAATGATCATTTCTTAAAATACAAACAGCCATTCTTTTCCAAGATGGGATATCAATAGTAGATTTTATATCATCTGTATCATCAGGAGTACCTAAAAATATAATCCTATCCTTAGATGAATTATAAGCACTTTTACCATTGTTTCTCATCTTATAATTACAAGCTTCCAATTCTTTAATCGCCTCATCAGAAACGACACCACCTTTTTTCCACCAAAAACGAATAGATGTCTTAAATTTTTCAATATAATTTTTTCTAATATTATCAGGTAGTGTAGCAAGCAAAAATTTCACATATGATCGCCAAGTATGTCCTGCTGGTAATGTAATTTTCCCCACTCCCATCAGCTTAGTATTGCCATACAATGCAGCAAAATTAGCCCCATGTACTCTTGATACTAATTTAACCCAAGTTACTGGCTCTAATACTCTATACAAATTCAAGCTATCTTTTGCATTTTCATGATACGGACTAGAAACCCTCATCTGATTTATATTCAGACCA
>JAZNVJ010000162.1:0-4881 GCA_045592765.1 Alphaproteobacteria bacterium
GCTGCTATGCCTCGTATTTTGGGCGGACGTTACGGTTTGTCTTCTAAAGAATTTACTCCGGGTATGGTTCGTGCTGTTTATGACAACGGCGCATCTGCAAAACCAATCAACAGCTTCTCTGTTGGTATCAATGATGACGTAAACAACACTTCTTTGCCATTCAATGATGACATTGATACCGAAGGTAAAGATGTTGTTCGTGCCGTATTCTACGGTTTGGGTGCTGACGGTACTGTCGGTGCTAACAAAAACTCTATTAAAATTATTGCTGAAGATGCAGGTAAATATGGTCAAGGTTACTTTGTTTATGACTCTCGTAAGTCCGGTTCTATGACCACTTCTCACTTGCGTTTTTCTGATAACCCGATTAAAGCTGCTTATTTGATTAATAAAGCAGACTTTGTGGCTTGTCACCAATTCCCATTTATGGCTAAGGTTGACATTTTGAAGATTGCTAAGTCGGGTGCTACTTTCTTGCTCAATGCTCCTTACAAAGCTGAAGAAGTTTGGGATCATTTACCAATCGAAGTACAAGAAGAAATCATTGCCAAGAAACTTAACTTCTACACTATTAATGCAGTAGAAGTTGCTCGTGAAACCGGTATGGGTCAACGCATCAATACCATCATGCAAGCTTGTTTCTTTGCAATTTCTAATATCTTGCCTAAAGATGAAGCTATTGAACAAATTAAAAATGCGATTAAGAAAACTTACAGCAAAAAAGGTGATGCTATCGTTCAAAAGAACTTTGCCGCTGTTGATGCTTCTTTGGCTCATATGCACAAGGTTGAATATCCGAGCGAAGTTACTTCTAAATTCCATCGTTTATTGCCTGTTCCGGCAAATGCACCTGAATTTGTGAAGAAAGTTACCGGAGAAATCATTGCTGATCGTGGTAATGAATTGCCGGTTTCTGCTTTTGCCGATGTTGTGGACGGTACATGGCCGACAGCTACAACTCAATATGAAAAACGTTGTATCGCTACCGAAATTCCGGTTTGGGATCCTGAAGTTTGTATCCAATGCGGTAAGTGTTCTTTGGTATGTCCTCATGGCGTAATTCGTATGAAAGTTGCAACTGAAGAAGAACTCAAAAATGCTCCGGCAACATTAAAATCTGCTCCTTATAAGGGTAAAGAATTTGCAGGTAAACAATTTATCTTGCAAATTACTCCGGAAGATTGTACAGGTTGCGGAATTTGTACTTCTGCTTGTCCGGCTAAAAACAAGGCTAATCCGGAACTCAAGGCTCTTAATATGGATCATATCGAAAACCATTTGGAAGCTGAAAAAGCCAATTGGAACTTCTTTGAGACATTGCCTTATGTTAAACGTACCGAAGTTGTGAAAAATACACCGAAAACAACTCAGATGATTCAACCTTTGTTTGAATTCTCAGGTGCTTGTGCCGGTTGTGGTGAAACTCCGTATGTTAAACTCTTGACCCAACTCTTTGGTGACAGAATGGTTGTTGCTAATGCTACCGGTTGTTCTTCTATTTACTCCGGTAACTTGCCGACAACACCTTATGCTAAAGACGAAAAAGGTCATGGTCCGGCTTGGGCAAACTCTTTGTTTGAAGACAATGCCGAGTTTGGTTTGGGTATGCGTTTCTCTATTGATCAGCAAACTCATTTTGCTAAAACCTTGCTTGAAGGCCTTAAGGACAAAGTTGGTGCTGATTTAACAGATAAATTGCTTAACAATCCACAATCAAACGATGTTGAAATTGAAAATCAACGTGCTTTGGTTGCTGAACTTCGTGCTAAGTTAGCCGGAATTAACTCTGCTGAAGCTAAACACTTAGATAAATTGGCTGACTACCTGATTAAAAAATCTGTATGGATTTTAGGTGGTGACGGTTGGGCTTATGATATTGGTTTCGGCGGCTTGGATCATGCTATTGCTTCAGGCAAAAACATCAATATCTTGGTTATGGATACCGGTGTATATTCTAACACCGGCGGCCAGCAATCAAAAGCTACACCGATGGGTGCTTCTGCTAAGTTTGCAACTGCCGGTAAGGCTATTCCGAAAAAAGATTTGGGCATGATTGCTATGTCTTATGGCAATGTATATGTTGCTCAAGTTTCATTTGGTGCAAATGATGCTCAAGTAATCAAAGCAATGAACGAGGCTGAAGCTTATGATGGTCCGTCTATCATTATTGCTTACTCTCACTGTATTGCTCAAGGATTTAACTTGGCAGATGGTTTGACACACCAAAAGAATGCTGTTGAATCAGGTTCATGGCCATTGTATCGTTATAATCCGGAAAATGTTAAGGAAGGTAAAGCTCCTTTGATGTTAGATTCAAAGGCTCCGACCTTGCCATTGGCTGATTATATGGCTAATGAAACACGTTTCCAAATCGTGAACAAAGCTAACCCTGAACGTTATGAAACCTTGCTCAACAAGGCTCAAGAAAACGTTAAGGAAAAACGTTCACTCTTGGAACACATGGCGAATATAGTCATTAGTGATTAGGCATTAGTGATTAGTCATTAGTGATTAGAGGGGCTTGGGAAACCAAGCCTCTTTTTTATTAACATGCACAGAGATGCCCCCTAATAATAAAACATCATTACGAACTTATTTCATTGTCATCCCGAGCGGAGCGCAAGCGCAGTTGAGGGATCTCGGCTAAATAAAAACAAGTAGCCGAGATTGCTTCGAAAATCAAAGATTTTCTCGCAATGACAGTTGGAATTCAGCTGAGATTGCTTTGTTACTAACGCTCCTCGCAATGACAGTAAAAAAGGTGCTAACGCTCCTCGCAATGACAGTTGGAATTCAGTTGAGATTGCTTTGTTACTAACGCTCCTCGCAATGACGACAATGAGAGATTAGGGTGACAGAAAAAGTAACATCTAAAAGGGGCTTGGAAAACCAAGCCCCACTCTAATCACTAATGATTTACGCCTAATGACTAATTTTCTTACCCCTATCTTAACCTTTCCCCATCAAGGGGAAAGGAATGTTGTAGTCTATATATGCTATTTCTGAGTAAGGTCTTCTAGCAGTTGTTCCCATTTATCGGCGATGTGTTTTTCGGCATACTGCTCTACACCTTTTACCGCTTCTGCCCCCATTTTAATACGAAGCTCTTTATCACTCATCAATTTTGCCATTTTAACAGCAAAATCATCAACATCTTTAGCTAAAAATCCGTTTACACCATCAACAATAACCTCGTTTACTGATGGGGCATCGGCGAATCCTATTGCAGGAAGCCCGTGAGCCTGACCATCTGCCAGTGCAATGCTCAAACCTTCGTATGCTGCAGGCCATGCCATAAAATCTGCGTTACGATATACAGCTTTAACATCATTGGCATACCCCATAAATTCAACCTGATTTTCAATACCCAAAGATTTCATCTGCTCTAGCAAACGCTTATGATAATCAGGGTGCTTGATGCTACCGTAAAGCTCAATTTTCCAATCAGGAAAATCTTTAGCAATTTTTCCAAAAGCTTCAAATAACAGATGTTGACGCTTTTGCACTTCATCTACTCGGCAGACATAAATTATTTTCTTTTTCTCCACACTCAAATCGGCACGTTCAGCAGGGGGAATTTGCCCGATAATATTGCCGATAATTCGCTCTTCGTGTTTAGGATAGTCATCACCGATTGTGCCTTTAAAACTTTCTAACAATAAATCATAAGCGGCTATTTTCTCTAATTGCTTTTTATAAACACGATAACGAATCGGCTTGTTTCTCAGCGGAGCAAAAAATACCGGCGGATGATTATGAACCATAAGCACTATCGGAATATTGTGATTATGTAAAAAGCAAACGTTATATACATCTTTTAGGAAATAGCAAACAATAACATCTGGTTTAATCTCTTTAATTGCTTTTGCATAGCGAAAAGATGATGGTTGCAATACGCTTTTTATGCCACTATAAGCATCTGACAACCATTTTCCTTGGCGAGAACTAAGATTATAAACTTTAACATTATCAAGCAAATTAGACGGACCAGATTGTTGTTTAAAACTGTCAAAAACAAAATTTACTTCATGCCCTCTTTTAGCGAGCATATTACAATAATCCCACACAAAACGACTGTTTACGTTGCGGTCTTTTACCACCATAATTCTCATGGAAAACTCCTAAAATGTTAGTGCCGATAATTATTTTTTGGTTGGTTTTACATAGGCTATTGCAGCGTGCTCATCGCAATATGTTTGCCCGATACGAACCTTATTACCGCAAAAATGAAAATTTTCATCCTTAGGGTCACCTATCGGCCAACGACATGTATGATTATCTAAATCTGTCAAAGAAACATTTTGTCCGGCTTTAGAAGGAGTTTTTTCCACCGGAGGAATGGGAATAAACTCCACCTCAGGCTCTTTTACAATTTCAACCTTAGCCTTAACCGGTTTAGGCTCCGGAGTTTTTTCTACTTTTGGCTTTGGCGATTTAGGAGATGCCGGCTTTTTTTCTGCTTTAGGTGCAGTAGTTTTGGTTGCATCAGGATCTTTTCTTTTGATTGGTGACGGACGACCTGAAAGCCCTAAGCGATGAACCTTACCAACAATAGAGTTTTTAGAAACATTTAAACGTTTGCCGATTTCACCGGTGGTAACGCCCTCTTGCCATAATTTTTTAAGTTCTGCAATCATTTCATCGGTCCAAGCCATTTCAAAATCTCCTTATTTTTTAGAGTTCAGCTGTTATAATAATCAGATATTAAGCTAATATTTTCCCCGAGTCTAGCTTATTTTTAAATTATTTCTTCTTTTTTGATTTTTTTTACATTATATTGATAACAGTTACATTGCGAAAAAGTTTTATAATATGAAAAAAACAGCCACAATCATTTTTGTATTTTTGTTACTGATAAAATTTTCTTGGGCGGCTTCAATG
>JAZNVJ010000163.1:0-4392 GCA_045592765.1 Alphaproteobacteria bacterium
ATAAGGCGTACGGATAACCAAAGCAGAATTTTGCGGAGTAGAATGAACTATAGATATAAATTCAACCTCAAAATCAGCTAATTTTATCTTTTCATTAGGTTTTACAACATTAACCTTTGCAATGCCATCTAGCTTATATTCTGCCAAGCGACGAGTTATGTGACCTGCTGTAAATTCCATTGCATATATCGGACATTGTAATTGGGGCCAAATATGCGCAACTGCTCCAAAGTGGTCTTCATGAGCGTGAGTAATAAATATTCCGTCAATATTATCTTGATAATTTTGCAAAATCGACGCATCTGCAAAAGCCAACTCCATTCCCGGATAATCATCATTTAAAAAACCATAACCGCAATCAACCACAATTATGCGTCCGTTACAGATATAAGCATACATATTAAAGCCTACTTCTTCTGCTCCACCTAAGGCAACAAAATAAAGTCCTTTATTGGAAAAAATATCTGTTTGAGTATTTACAATATCATTCATTATTATTTACTTTCTGTTTTTATAAAAACATCTCCGGCATAGATTTTGCTTATTTTATCATCTTTAGCCAGCAATAGTCCACCATCATTATCTATATCTACAAATAAACCTTCTTGATAACTGTTTTCGCCTTTGACTATTATGGGGTGACCAATACCAATAGCGCTATCCTTCCAAAGATGACAAATATTATCTGCACCATGTTGTTGCCATATTAGCAATAATGTATCAAAAAAATGTAAGAATCGTTGTAAGAATTCACATCTATCAATATTTATATAATCTTTTAATGAAGTAACCTGATACATAATATCTTCCTCATCCGGAGTAACAACCAGATTAACACCCACACCGATAATCATGTAGTCATTTGCGCCCTTTTCCAATAATATTCCTGATACTTTAGCACCATCAAGAAGTACATCGTTAGGCCACTTGAGCTTAATGTTTACAGCTTTATTTAATGATAATATTGTATCTTTTAATGCTAATGAACATATAAATGGTAAGTAATTAATCAGTTTTTCTTGCTCTTTTAATGCTATGGAAAAAAACAAATTTCCATCCAAGCTTTGCCAAACTCTGCCTCTGCGACCACGGCCGGATGTTTGAGTTTTTGCTGATATAACATATTGTGTGGCGGGAGGATTAAAGCTAAATTCATAAGCAATATCATTGGTGCTACTTACATTTTCAAAATCTTGCCACCACCAATTGGAAGTTATATTCATTATAATCCTCCTCTAAAAATAGCTTCAGCATCATTTAATAAATAGGATGGATTCAAAATAGAAATTAAAATTAAAAGCAAATTTATAAAAAGACTGATATAAATTGCTTTATCCGTCCTATCAAAAGTATTTTGTGGGGAATCAAAGTATATACGACGAATTATTTGTAAAAATGCATTAGCTATAAACAATAATGCAAAAAGCATAAAGACAGCCTGCTCCCAATTGTCATTTATAATCAGAGTGTTTATTAAAGATAATCTTCCCCAAAAACCAAGCAGTGGAGGAACACCTATCAAGGATACCATAAATAATAAAAAGGCAGCAGAAACGTAAGGTTTATTTACAGAAAGCCCTTTTATCTTCGAAATATCACTTAAATATTCTCCTTTGCTTTTTAAGGCCAAAAATACAGTATAGATGCCTATCATTGCAATTATATAAATGACAGTATAGATAAAAGCACTGACTATTGCATCAGATTTGAAACCGATAATGCCAAAAAGCATAAAACCTAAATTATAAATGGTTGAAAAAGCAAACAATTTACGAATATTTGTTTGACCATTGGCTGATAATGCTCCTAAAACTAATGAAAATCCGGCAAAACATTGCAAAAGAGGTTTAAGGTTATTGGCAATGGGAGAAAATGATCCTGTCATTAGTGTTATAAGACTTGATAAATATACCAAAGGAGGAATAATGGTCAAAAAACCGCAAACCGGCAAAACTGTTGAACTGATTGCTCCAACAAACCAAAAGTGAAAAGGTGCTGCAGCCATCATAAACAACAAAACACTAATAACTCCGACTATTGATGCATATACAACTATTGGCAATGATGTTGTCTTTTGCAAATAAATTTGTATGCTATTAAAAGATATATCACCACAGTATGACTTAATAATCGCAACCGATACCCATAATATTAAACAAAAAATAGCAGAAAAAATAAAATATATCTGACTAAGTTGACGAACCTTATCTTCATCCCAATGTTGCAAAATTAATAACCCTATCAACCAACAAAGAAGAGGTATTGCTAATAAAGGAACTAAAAAACTTGATGCGGATAATAATAAGCCAAATAACAAAACGATAAACATCGAAATTTGATAAAACATAAATGATGATCTGTTCTTATTCAAAAACCATTTAGAAGATAAGTAAAACCAAATTAATGATGCAAAATAAATTGCTAATTTAAATAATGTTGAATATTTACTATTTATCCAAAGTTCAGGAAAAGCACTTTTGTTATAAAATATAATGGTAAATAAAATTGCCCATATTAAGAAAAATTTGCTCAAAGAAAAAAATGTTTTAGCAGTTTTGTTAAGGCGATAACGATTTACCCACCAAGCTATAGGCTGGTATGCTAATAATGATAGTTCAGGTAATAAAATCAACCATGTAGAAAACATTAAAACTCCTATTCGTTAATTACAAACCACAATGGGTTAATAAATGACATTATTAACATAAACATAATTATTAACATAAAGCTAAATAAACCTAAGGATATGTCATCACTTTTGCTTAAATAGCACCTACTATCATCGCTTTTGAGCCGAAATAACTCTTGCAATAAAGTCATACCGCTGAGAAGTAATGAAAACATCAGCATCATTCCAAGCTCTATATTCTCACCCAATAACTTAGATAAAATCAAAAAATTATTTACAAAAACCGCAGAAAAAGGTAATCCGATAGCGGTAATAACCATAAATGAATAGGTAAACGACAATCTTTTGGCCCTACAAAGAAAACCTCTACTACTTCCATCTGTTTGTAGTTCTTTGTGATATATGTAGCTGGATAAAACTTCTAAAGCGGCAAAAATAAGTATAAAACCAAATAACGAATATCCAATACTAAATTCTATGGCTTTTTCATTAATAAAAACACCTAATAAATACATAACATAATAAACGGTGAGATAAGAAAATATTTTATATTGAAAATCTTTATTTATAAAACCAATAAGCGCAATAAATATCATCGTTATAATGCCTACAATATTCATAATGGTAATGTAAACACCCGATAATACGGAAAAATAAGGAGGTAAAAAACGAATAAAACCATAAATTGCAGTCAAGGGCATTAGAGCAGTAATAATAAACGCTAACGGATTGCGTATTCCGGCATTAATTGAAGAAATCCAGTAATGAAAAGGCCATATAGGAATACGAGAAATAAAGGAAAGACAGATGGCACTAATAATATATGTTTTTCTATTTCCACTTATTTTTATAGTCGACAATTGTTGTAAAGTTATACTTCCATATTCATGATAAATAAGCATCGTAGCGCTAAATAATAGCAACGCACCAATAAAATTATACAAGAAAAAGCGATAAATAATATCTTGTTTTTTTACTTCTCCAAACATCCCGATAATCATAAATAATGGTAATAACATTGCCTCAAAAAATATATAAAAAGAAAAAATGTCAGCAGATATAAAAAATCCGGTAGACATACTAACAAATAACAATGTAAAAACCATCAATGACTTTTGCTTTTGAATATTATTATAAACTCCTGCCAAACCAATCAACACAGCTAAATGAATAGCCAAAATTAATAATAAAGATAAGGTATCTACCGCAAATACAATATTAATATCTGGAGAACTTAGCCAATTAAACTTCTCTGCCAATTGAAGATGTCTGCTTTTTTCATTAAATAGCATAAAAATTCGCCAAATAAGAATAATATTGGCAAGAATGGTAAACATACAAACATTGAAAGCATTGCGGTTCTTGCCTCCATCATCTTTGCGAGAAGTAAATACAAAAAGCATTCCTAAAAAAGGAAGAACGACAATTAGTGATAATAAGGAAAAGGAGCTATTCATAAGCAAATCTCCCTATATTAATTAACAACAGAATAATTCCCAATAGCCAAAGCCATAACCAATTATATACTGAAGTATCTTGCAATTTACCTAGAAATAAAACACCTTCAGAGCCATACTCAGATATTTTTCCTATCACACCTCTTTCTATAAGAATAAAGTCTACCAATATCCAAAGTAATCGACCCAACAATCTTAAAGGTGAAACTAATAATGTGTGATATAACAATGATATCCAATCTTTTTCTTGAAACCATTCTTGAGAGTGGAGTAAATTACAAAATCTTTGTGGTATGATAAAAAATA
>JAZNVJ010000164.1:0-1818 GCA_045592765.1 Alphaproteobacteria bacterium
TTATTCAAATACTCAGACTATATATATCTACAAATATATACCGCCTGCGTATCCTCTTGCTTATTTACTCTGTCATATAACTACCTCTGCTCTCGCACCGGTATGCGGTGGTATAATCGACTTATTTCAAATTGTCAACACAAAAAAATTAAAAAAAAATATTTTTTACACACAAAATAACAACCCATTGATTTTTATCAACTTTTATTTTGCAAAAATCTTTGCGAAACTATAAGGATTGTTTTCTTTTTATTAACTATAATACGCTACAATACTGCCAATATACCACATACTAACATCAACACAAGGTAACAAAAATGTTAAAAAACAAAATACTAGCTTTAACTTTAGTTTTAATTCTTTCGGCTTGTGCTACTGAGCGTCCGAGTCTTATGGGAATTGATGGAGGGGCAATACCTCCGGCTTTTGCACATTTTCCAGATGTTCCTTTCCCAACTGATGCAATTGTTGATCTTAAAGAAACTAAAGCTTTAGGTGGCGGAGAAAACTGGATTGGTAGTTTGGTATATACAACACCTTATAACCCAAGTAGCATTTTCGATTTTTATGTTTCAGAAATGCCGAAATTGAATTGGATAGAAGTTGCCACTGTTAGAGCCAAAATTAGCCAGATGACCTATATTCGTAATAACCGAGCTATGCAAATCTTGATTGAAATGGATAGAGGGTATAATGCCAAAGTCACAGTAACTGCAATCCCTAATACTAATGGCGTAGGCAAAGTACAATAACTAAGGAACAACAAAATGCTTAAAGGTTTCTATACAAACGGTGGCGGACATTTTTGGGAAGATGTATTCTTTTATCAAAAATGGAGAATCCAACGTAATAGCATTACCAAAAAGTGCAGATTACTTGATAATTGGGATATATGTCGCTTTGAAGGAAGTTTTGAAGAATGTCGCAAAGCATTTATCAAATATATAGAAGCTTTTGAATTACCTCGCCAAAAGGGGCATATGGTTGTGATGCTTCCGGGGCTGGGCGAATCGAAAAACATATTCAAGCCGCTTTGGCGAGAAGTTTTAAAGCACGGATTTATGGCGGCAGCGGTAAACTATCCATCCACACAAAAAGAACTGGACGGGCATGTACGACAAATGGAATTTTTTATGGACCATTTGGAAGATGTAGATATGGTATCTTTTGTAACCAACGGTGTGGGAAGTGTGGTTTTGAAACGCCTAATGATGCTCGATTCTGCTTGGAAAAAGAAAATTAAAATCGGAAGAATTGTTGAAGTAAATCCTCGTAACCATGGTAGCAAGCTTCTTAAAAAACTTAGCAAGAATAAACTTTTGGCTTTTATCTTAGGTCCGATGGCGGCAGAGATGAGCGCTGATAGAATCGAAAAAATCCCGTCGATATCACCACAAATTGAGACAGGCTTAATATATGGTGAATCGATATGGGTTAAAATTGCAGAAAAACTGACCAAAACAACCTCTGATGACATTAATCCGGAAAAAGAGAAAAAATTTGAAAAAGCCAAAGAAGTTTTATTATTGCCGACACAAAAACGCTGCATATATAAGAATCCGGAAGTTTGCAAAAAAATTTCAACTTTTCTGCTTGAAGGTAAGTTTTAATGCTAAAATCAGGATGCATTTCATTACTTGTTTTATTAATATTTGTAGCATTAATTTATTTTGATGTATTCAAGTGGTTTACCAGGGGATATGCCTTTGGGGCGGGATTGGCGGCTGTTATTATTGCCTTGGGGGTAGCTTTTTTAATATTGGGGAATCCGCTAAAAAAGAAATAAGCTTATACAACAAAAAAACAGTCGACTCTACT
>JAZNVJ010000165.1:0-4351 GCA_045592765.1 Alphaproteobacteria bacterium
ATGTATGATAAAAGAAACAATCTTAGTCAGATGGTTGAGGATGATGTCCGTTCGTTTTTTGGTAAAAAAGTTTATAATACCGTTATTCCTAGAAATGTAAGAATATCAGAGGCTCCATCTCATGGAAAGCCTGTATTGTTATATGATTTTAAATGTCCGGGGTCTCAAGCTTATATAAGTCTTACCGGAGAAGTGTTAAAGAGAGAAAGGGAATTAATAGCATGTTAGATAACGAGTTAGATGAATTATTAAATGATAAGCCTAATCAAACAGGAGTAAAAAGAAAAAGTTTAGGTCGTGGTCTAGGGGCTTTGTTAGGCGATGATGTTGTTGCCGAAGATAATAATAAAGATAATGTGAATAATATTATAAATATAGATAATGTTGTTATAGGTAAATATCAGCCACGAACAGAGTTCGATAAAGATGCATTGGAAGCATTATCTTCTTCTATAAAAGAAAAAGGTGTTCTTCAACCGTTACTTGTTCGTAAAATAGGTGACAAATACGAAATAATTGCAGGCGAAAGAAGGTGGCGCGCTGCCAAACAAGCAGGATTAGAAAATGTTCCGGTTATCATAAAAAATCTTAGTGATAAAGAAGTATTAGAAGCTGCTTTAGTGGAAAACATTTTGAGAGAAAATCTTAGTGCTATAGAAGAGGCTGAAGGATTTCAACGTTTAATTGATGAATTTTCTCATACTCAAGAGGCTTTATCTCAAATAATAGGAAAATCTAGAAGTCATATTGCCAACAGTTTACGTTTGTTATGTTTGCCAAAAGAAATTCAAGACCTTATTAAAAAAGGAAGTATTTCTGCTGGTCATGCTCGAGCATTGGTTGGCGTAGAAAATGCAATTGAGCTTGCTAAAAAAATCATTGCAAAAAACTTAAATGTTAGGCAAATTGAAGATATTGTTGCTAAACAAAAAGAAAATAAAGCGATAAAAGCTAAAAAAACTAAAAATAGTGATATTGCAGATATAGAACAAAACCTTAATCGCAACCTTGGATTTAGAGTTAAAATTACTCCTAATAAACAAGGTGGAGGAAAGGTTGTTTTACAATATTCTTCTGTTGCAGAGTTGGATATAATTATTGACACTTTGGAACAAAAACGACGTTCAAATAATAATGAGAACGCTGTATTTAAAAATCAAGAGATGTCACCATCTACTGATAAATTTTCAATAAAAATTGTTGATTAAAAAAGGAAAAACAAATGACAATATTAGATAAAATGCTAGAAAATTGTGAAAAAGCTGGGTATACAACCACTGCGAATGTTCAAAAAATAGCGAACGCTAAACAAATGATGTTTGGAGAGAGTGAATGGCATCGCTGTCCTTGTGATGGTAATAATCCCAATCGTTATTGTATATCTGAAATTTGTCGACAAGATATTGAGAGAGATGGAGAATGTCATTGTCATTGCTATAAGAAAAAAGATATAGCTTAACAAAACAAAAAACCTCACAAATTTGTGAGGTTTTTTTTACAAATTAATGCTATTTTTACTAATGATAATATATTTATATATAAAAACAAAACAAATAAATAGAGGTAAAAATGTTATTTGCTAAAAAACTTTTATGGGGATTTGGAGCTCTATTTCTTATTTTACTAGGCGGAGCAGGAACTCAAACTCAAAGTATTTTATTACAGGGTAGTGGTTTTTTAGGGTTAATAATTGGTTTAATAGTTTTATATATTTTTGCAAAAATGGCTTGGAGAGCAATGGGGTGTTTACCTTCATTACTTCTTATTTTTGTAATAGTTTTATTTATTATGCATGCAATAGGTGCTTTTAATGGAGGTATATCCAACATTGGGTCAAATTTAAAAAGTTTTTTAGGGCAAAAACCATCTCAACACGAACAAACAAATTCATCAAATGTTTTAATTAATAGTGAAGAGTTTGATATTTCTGTTTCAGATAACTTTTATTCAGCAGAACAAGAAACAACAAAAGATAGTAATGTTGGTTTTATTAAAGAATTTTTTGGAGATAAAAAGATATCACAACCACTAAATCCAAGAAATTATCCTGCAATATATTCAAGCGTTAAAGTATCTAGTGCAGACACATTAATTATTAACGGTAAATATTTTCGTCTTTTTGGCATAGATGCGCCCGAATCAAATCAATCATGTGCTAATTCAAATGGATATCCGTATAAGTGTGGTCAACATGCTTCCTTGTGGCTTAAAGAATGGTTACAGGATAGCGAATTGGAATGTCGTGTAATGCAACAAGATAATTTAGGAAACATGATGGGAGTTTGTTTCTTTGGCGACTATGATATAGGAGCAGCTTTGGTTAATGCAGGTTGGGCTGTTGTTTATTCAAAGCATTCAAAAATTTATATGCCATATCAAACGCATGCTCAAAAAAATGGTTATGGTTTATGGCAAGGTGATTTTTATATGCCTTGGGACTGGAGAAAAATACAATCAAGAAAACCTAAAATAAAAATAATAAATAAACAGCCAAAAAGAAAAAGAACATTCTTAAATCCGCTAGGGTAAAAACATGGAAAATCAAATAGAATTTTTTTTACCGACAGAAAAAGAAACTAAGCTTTTAGGCGAAAGATTGGCAAGCATAGCTAAAATGGGAGATGTTTTTGCTTTATATGGCACTTTAGGCATGGGAAAAAGCATTTTAGCCAGAGCTTTTATTCAAAAATTAACTCAAGCAAAAGATGTTCCAAGCCCAACATTTACATTACTTCAAACATATCAATGCTCCGATTTTGATATTTATCATTTTGATTTATATAGAATAAAATCTCCAGAGGAAATTTTTGAAATAGGAATTGAAGATGCTATTTATGGGGGGGTTAGTTTAATTGAATGGCCAGAAAAAATGGGTGGATATATTCCAAAAGATATATTTAAAATAGAAATAAAACCTTTTGGAAATGGAAGAAAAATAACTATCATAACCAATTCAAAAGATAAACATACTCGTTTATCATTATTGGAGAAATTTTAATGAATATATATGCTTCATGTGTAAGCTTAAAAGGGAAGGGGATTCTAATTGTAGGGGAATCTGGTAGTGGAAAATCAGATTTATGTTTAAGACTTATAACAGAATTTAATGCTGATTTAATAGCTGATGATAGAGTTGATATAGTAGAAAACACAGGAATATTAACGGCATCGGCCCCTTCGATTCTAAAAGGTTTGTTAGAGGTGAGAGGAATTGGTATTGTTAAAGTTCCTTTTTTAGATTCTTGTAATATAGATATGGTTATTAACCTTACTAAAAATAAAAACGATATAGAACGATTACCGGATGCTGAGTATTTTTATATAAACAACATAGGGGTGCGTCAATTTAGATTGTTTGGAAAAGATTCTTCGTTGCCAGCAAAAGTTATTATTGCCCAGAGTTTACTGTGAGGATTTTTATTTTGTTGATTGATTATTTTAATGCTTGGTTTTAGAATAAAATAAATTTTATAACAAACATAGAGAGAATATAAATGTTTTTTAAATCAATTGAAAACTTTTTACGTAAACAAGGAAAACCTTTAGTTAAGTTTTTTTCAGGTTTGGGTGAATTTTCATTGTTTGTAGCCCAATCAGTATATAATTGTTTTACACTACCAATTTATTGGCGTAATTTGTTAAAGCAAATTATTGATATGGGGTTTTATTCTTTACCTGTTGTTGGCTTGACAACAATATTTGCCGGTATGGTAATCGCTCTACAAAGTTATTCTGGTTTTATGCGTTTTGGAGCTGAGGGTGCTGTAGCATCTGTTGTTTTGATTTCTGTTACCAGAGAGTTAGCTCCTGTATTATCAGCTCTAATGGTTGCTGGGCGTATTGGTGCGGCAATGGCTGCAGAGATAGGAACAATGCGTGTAACTGAGCAAATAGATGCGTTAGTAACGCTTTCTACCAATCCATTTAAATACTTAGTTGCTCCTAGAGTTTTGGCCGGACTGATAGTTATGCCGTTATTGGTTTTATTAGGAGATGTTATAGGTATTTTTGGCGGATATGTTGTTGGTGTTTACAAATTAGGCTTCAATCCTGCAAATTACATTAATTCTACATTACAAAACTTACAGGCCATAGATATTACAACAGGCGTTATAAAAGCTGCTGTTTTTGGTTTTATTATTTCAATTATGGGGTGTTATAACGGATATAAATCTAAAGGAGGGGCTCAAGGCGTTGGTGCAGCGACAACCAATGCTGTTGTTTCAGCATCAATCCTTATTTTAATTTTTAACTATATTATTACAGAACTTTTGTTTTCAAAATAATTTATGGAAATAATAATGAGTGAAATAAAAATAAAAATAACCAATCTTCGTAAAGCTTTTGGACG
>JAZNVJ010000166.1:0-2486 GCA_045592765.1 Alphaproteobacteria bacterium
TGCCGGAATTTTATATATGATTAGAAAATTCTTTGGTATTATCTTATTGGCAATATCCGTAAAATTGTTTACCAGTAACATAACACATTTAATTGAAACTTTTATTAAGCGTTAACGCTTATTACCAATTATACCTGTTTGAGCAAAACTATAACAATCTCGGTGGCTGATAATAAGGTGGTCGAGCAATCTGATACCTATCGATTCACAAGCCTCGTCTATGCGTTCAGTCATTAAAATATCTGATTTTGAAGGCTGTACATTACCTGAAGGATGATTGTGAATCATAACAATAGCTGAAGCGTGATGATTCATTGCGGCTTTTATAACCTCTCTCGGATGAATAGCTACGCTATTTATAGTTCCCTTTTGCATAATCTCTTGCCCAATAACATGAAGCTTTGAATCTAAATATATCAAGCGCAACTCCTCAATATCAGAATAACACATACTGGAGCGACAATAGTCTATTAAAGAATCTAAATTTAAGATTACCGGTCCATCAAATGATTGCAAATTTTGCCAAGATGTTCTTTGAGCTGCTGCATTGATGATTTTTAATACCGTAACGGTATTTTCTTTGATACCGGGAATAGCACACAATTCATCTTTATTGGCATTTATAACTTCAGCAAAACTACCAAATTTATTCACCAATGTTTTGGCTAGAGGTTTAACATCTTTACGAGGTAATGCAATGGTCAAAACCAATTCTAAAAGCTCGTAATCTGCCATATCTTTGCCTTCACCAAGCAAAAATCTTTGGCGCAAGCGTTCTCTATGCCCTAAATAGTCCGGTTTTGTTTCTGTGCTAATCATTTAGTCCCTTAAATTATTTATATGGCGGTTTATCCATACCTTTGGGAGAATAAGTAAATACTTCACACCCATCTCTAGTAACTCCCAAAGAATGTTCAAATTGAGCCGATAAAGTTTTATCTCTGGTAACTGCAGTCCAACCATTTTGAAGAATTATGGCATCAGGCTTGCCGATATTTATCATCGGCTCAATAGTGAAAAACATTCCTTCTTCCAACAACGCACCAGTGCCTTTTTTGCCACAATGCATAACGTTTGGTTCATCGTGAAAAACTTGTCCTAAACCATGACCGCAAAACATATCAACAACCGAATAACCGTATTTATGTGCATATTCTTCAATAACGGCACCGATATCGCCTAATCTTGCTCCTGGACGAACAACATCAATACCGCGCATTAAACATTCATAGGTTACTTCACACAACCTTTTGGCTTTAATCTTTGGAGTACCAACATAATACATTCTACTGGTATCTCCATACCAACCATCAACAATTACCGTTACATCTATATTAACAATATCACCATCTGCCAAACGACGCTCATTATCCGGTATTCCATGGCAAATAACATGATTAATCGAAATACAAGTGGATTTCGGATAACCTCTATAGCCTAAACAAGCCGGAACAGCATTATGATTAATAATAAAATTATAACATAAATCATCAAGTTCGCCTGTTGTAACTCCAACTTGAACATAAGGTGTTATATAATCAAGACACTCGGCTGCAAGCTTACCGGCCACCCTCATTTTGGCAAAATCATCCGGATTATCATGAATAAGTATGCCGTCTTTTCGTTTATACACTGTAATTTATCCTTTCTCAATATAGTATAGGCATAATATGTGATAGTGTTACACTTTTTTTATCTATATTGCAACCATATCCTATAAATTTTAGCCCGTTTTTTGCTGCTTCATAAATTTGTGCAGCTGCTTGAGGTGAATGATTCCAACTAAAGCGAATATTTTGACAATCAGAACGAGGAATAATCATAAAAGCATAAGTTTGATAACCTTCATCTCGAAGCTTTTGCATTTCTTCAAACATTTCAATTTCAAAAAAATTAACTTCTGTCGGAAAAACAGCTGAATTGCCGATTTTATTGTATACATTAGTTACAAATATAAAACATTTTTCTCCATTATGATTACTTAACTCAAAATCTATATGAGGACGATGATCAGATTGCCCGAGGCGATGACAATATGCATAATTAGAAAATTCCGGCAACATCTGAGCATTAAATGCTTCTTCAAATAAATCATTATTAGCATTAGGACGAGCAAAAACAAGACTCCCCTGATGTTCAATAAATTCTACCTCATAACTTATATGAAACGACTTTTTGCGCAAATGACGAACATAAATAGTTGTGCCAACATTACACATACGGGCAATGTCTAATGCTGAGCAAAAAACCGGAATTTCTTCTCCGTTTTCAAGTTTAGCATCAATAATAATATCATTATATTTTCCGATTACTTTTGCTTGTTGATGAAGTGAATTTATTTGCAAATTATTAATCTCCTTAAACCTAATAACAAAATATTATATCAAAATATCTATTTTACAAGAATAACTATTGTCTTTTTGAAAAAAATTACTAGACATAAACACCTCTTTGCTTTAAGAATTATAAGCTGATATTTTGGATTT
>JAZNVJ010000167.1:0-7871 GCA_045592765.1 Alphaproteobacteria bacterium
GCTTAAAAGCGACCTTATTTAGTGGCAGGAGCAGTAAGATTGGCTACGCCGTCACTGCGCTCATAAGCCTTGCTTACCGGCGTGCTCCCGCTCGCCTTTCGCTTGTGTTCAAACTCACCTTATCGTGAGTTCGAACCTAACTCTCCTTTTTGCCACTAAAAAAGGCCGCTTAAAAGCGACCTTATTTAGTGGCAGGAGCAGTAAGATTCGAACTCACGACCCTCGGTTTTGGAGACCGATGCTCTACCAACTGAGCTATACTCCCATACTGCGTATTACTTGATACACAAGATTATTTAATAAATCAAGTGTTTTTTACAAGCTATTTATAAATCTTCTAACTGCACCAAACTACAATTATCAGCATCCAAGCGATACCTAACTCCCATCGGTAAAACATGATGCTCATCAAAATGCCCGAAATTAAAATTCTTTACTATCGGCACATTAACTTTAGCACAAAAATCCGCTAAAATTTCATCAACCGTTCCTTGGGTTTTATGATCGCTACAATCTGCAAATTTCCCTAAAACAATTCCTTTAACTTTACTAAAATTAGGATTATAACGCAACTGTGTTAACATCAAACCCAATTTATATGACTGTTCTTCCACATCTTCTATCAACAAAATCGCATCTGAAATATCCGGATAATATGGAGTTCCGCTTAAATCACTAATCGGACTCAAACATTCTCCTAATAAAACTCCTTCTACAACTCCACCTTTAACTTTTTCCCCGCTTTGATAACTCATTTTTTCGCCTTTAATTATCTTACGAAAATCAGCATCAACCAAAGGATTTATATCTCCGTTCCTAAAAGCATATTCCAAAAAGAACCCCGTTACAAAGGGCTGTCTGGTTTTAGCATATACAGCCAATTGCAAAGAAGTATTGTCACTAAATCCAATAATTGGCTTAGGATGCTTAGCAATAAAATCAAAATCTAAATGTTCCAATACATTCAATGCTCCCGCCCCGCCATGAGCTCCAATCAAAGCATCAATTTCAGGATTTGCATACATATCCATAATATCCTTTGCTTTTTCCTCTATTGACGCCTCATAACGATTCACCCCCTTAGTCGCAGATGAGCACCACACCACATCTAAACCGCAACTTTCGAGATATGGTTGCCACTTTTCAACATGCAAATCACGTTCTGATAACATTATTGATGGAGATATTATCCCAACTTTTTTAATAGGTTTCATTTCAATATACCTTTCATCGAATTTTACATAAGACTAACATAGCCTCAAACCAAAAACAATAAAAAACACTTGATTTTTGACAAAATCATTTTATTTTATCCTTAATCACTTACTAAATATAAATAATTATGAATAAGATTAATTTTAAAGATTTAATCTCTCGTGGCAACCACCAAGAGATTATGAATGTTATTAGTCATCTAGCTGCATACAGCTTAACTAATGAAGAGCAACTCCTCCTCATCAAACGAGGCAACCATGAGGAAATTATGGCCTGTCTCAACATTAATCTTTTTGAAGAAGAGGTTGAAATTGCCCTCATCAAACGAGGTAACCATGAAGAGATTATGGCATACCTCAATAAGTATGTCTGTTTTGAAGAGAATGCTGAAATAGCTCTTGTCGAAAGGGGAGAATTTGAAGAAATCAAAACAGCCATTCTTAATTCTCGCTGTATGTATGATGGCGCCGAAAAAAAGATCTTTGATATCAGCGATCACAAAATAATTGATTTCATGATCAAAAACGTCTCCTTCCTCTCAGATGAAGGCGAAGTAGCTCTTATCAAACGAGGTCACCATGATGAAATCATGGCTTACCTCAAAAACGCCGAAATTATTCACCTCTCAGATGAAGCCAAGAAAGCACTCATCAACCGAGGAAACAAAGAAGAAATTGTGGCGGCGAAGTTGTAACTCAAAAAGGGATGTCAAAATTATGACATCCCTTTAATTTTGTTAAAAATTAGCTTTCATACTGTTTAACCAGTTGCTTGCAACTTCATTAGCAAAGAAATAAAATGTTTGAGGATCATCATTAATGTTTTTAACATATCCTACCCTCAAAATAAGCATTACTTCTCCAAAATCAATCAAGGCATGATATCCTATCTGACGATTCAAAGAAATTCGCTTGCTTATTTGCCAACCATGCAACTTTTTTGCGCTAGCTTCCAGTTCAAGAAGTTTTTGATAACGCATTTCCAAATAATTGTCCTCTATAGCTGTATCTTTACAAGCTACGTTAGCCAATATTTCTAATGCTTCCGTAAAAACATCTTCAAGAGCTTCTGCCACACAAAAATCATTGTCCATAAGAGCCCTGAAATACTCTTCAGATACAAAATCTAAAAGACTATAATCAAAAGCATTGGTTAAACATTTGCGAATAACATTTTCATACCAGTCTGATGACTTGAATGCATTTTCCTGAGCTAAGCAAGCCATCACATTTCTCAGATACGTTTTCATAATATATTTTTTAATTAAATTACACAAAAATTTCAGATTAAATAATCTTTAACATAACTTTTAAAGAATCTCAAGTAAAACGTGTTGTTTTAACCTTCAGATTTTTCTTTAATTTATTATGTTTTATTATACGAAGTATAATTTTCTCTCCTTCTATCCAAATTAATAAAATCATACAAGATATTCCGATAGCAGTCCAAGCATTAAGACCGATAAAAGATGTCTTAAAGCAGAAATTGAAGATAGATGTGTATGTAAACAATATTTGTAACAATATCATTCCTAAAGCACCCCAGCCCATCCATTTATTGTTGAGCAATCCGGATAAGAAGGTGCTTTTTTCGACGCTTTTGCAAGCATACATATTAACAATACCCATCATTACAATTAAATTAACTACGGTTGTTTGTGCTTGAGCTAAGGAATAGTTAAGTTTCATCATTGCATTAAATACAACGAATACCAAAACTGTCATTAGGGAACAAACGGTTATCATACGAATAGTTACCGATTTGGACAATAGAGGTGCTTTAGGTTTGCGCGGAGCACGTTTCATAATACCTTTTTCAATAGGTTCAAATGAGAACATTGCGCCAAGTAAAATAGTGGTTACCATATTAATCCATAAAATTTGTACCGGAGTAATCGGCAGTTTCCAACCGAAAAAGATAGCCAGCATTACAACAAAAGCTTCAGCAAAACTAATAGGAAGAGTCCATAAAATAAATTTAATCAGATTATCTAAAACTCCTCGTCCTTCGCGAATAGCTTTTTCAATGGATGCAAAATTGTCATCAAGCAACACCACATCTGATGCTTCTTTGGCAACGTCAGTACCATTTTCTCCCATGGCGATACCGATGTTTGCTTGTTTGAGAGCCGGAGCATCATTAACTCCGTCACCGGTCATGGCAACAATATTGCCTTTGATTTGTAAGGCTTTTACCAGGCGTAGTTTATCTTCGGGAGATACACGAGCAAAGACATCAGTATCGGGGGCAATTTGGAGTAATTCTTCATCACTCATATTGCTTAATTCTTTGCCATTAACTGCTGTAACTTCTTTGCCATCTTTAGCCAGTCCCATTTTTTGTGCAATAGCAACAGCGGTTAATAGGTGATCACCGGTAATCATTTTGACATTGATACCAGCAGTATGACAAGCGGCAATAGCTTTGATAGCCTCCGGACGAGCAGGGTCTATCATGGCTTGCAAACCAACAAAAATCATATCTTTTTTCACGTCTTTGTGGGTTAAATTAGTTGCACTAAAATCACTTTTGATGCAGAAGCATAATACTCGCAAGCCTTGTTTGGCATAAGTATCAGCTTGTTCTTGAATTTCTTTATGGTTTATTTTTTCCAGTTTACCTTCTTTGTTAATTTGTTGATTGCAAAGAGGTAAAACTGCTTCAATAGAGCCTTTCATATAAACCACGTTATCTGAACCTAAGCAGGCCATATATTGATATACTGCCTCAAAAGGAATAGTATCTTGGCAAGAAATTTTTTTTCTGAGTTGAGATGGTACAATACCATGTTTTGAGGCTGAAACCAAAAGGGCAATTTCTGTCGGATCTCCAGATGGGTTAAACGCTCCACTGTCATTCCATAGATTGGCATCATTACAAATGACTCCTGTTTTAAGGCAGAGATCAAGAGCTTTATTGCTTTTTCCTTCCAAAGACAATATTCCTTCAAGCTGATAACCTAAACCGCTTACATCGTAGTTGTTGCCACCGCAATAAAGGTGTTGTACAGTCATTTTGTTTTCGGTTAAGGTTCCGGTTTTATCAGAGCAAATTACAGTTGAGCTACCTAAGGTTTCAACCGCAGGCAATTTACGGATAATAGCTTTGTGTTTGAGCATACGATTAACGCCAATAGCCAAAATAATGGTCATGGTGGCAGGCAATCCCTCCGGAATTGCAGCAACAGCCATTGCAACTGCAGCCATAAAAGTTTCAACAATGGCTAAGCCTTTATAAATTCCTACCACAAAAGCAATTACGGATAAGGCAACAATCAACCATAAAAGTTTAGAACTAAATATTTCTACTTTTTCGGTTAAAGGAGTTTTGATGTCTTCTGCGGCTGCAATCATTTGTGAAATTTTTCCTATTTCAGTATTGTCTCCTATGGCGGTAACAATACCAGTTGCACTACCAAAAACAGTTAGGGTGGAAGCAAAAGCCATATTTACTCTATCACCGAGCAAAGTTTTTTCAGGTAATGCTTGAGCTTTTTTTTCTGCTGGTAAAGATTCTCCGGTAAGAACAGATTCATTGATTTTAAGATCATGAACTTCTAAAAGACGCATATCGGCAGGAACTTTATCACCAGAATGAAGAAGTACAATATCTCCGGGAACAACATCTTGTGATGGAATAACAACATTTTGTCCGCCACGCAAAACAGTAGTCATCATCGGAATATTTTGGGATAATGAGGATAATGCTTTTAGTGCTTTATCTTCTTGCACAAATCCCATTATTGCATTACCGATAACCACACCATAAATAACGCCGGCTTCAACATATTCTCCTAAACACAAAGCGATGGTAGCAGATAAAATCAAAACATAGATTAAAGGCTGATGAATTTGCAAAAAGAAACGAAGCCACGCACTTTTCCCTTTTGGCGGCGTTAAGTGGTTTAAACCATAGGTGTTTTGACGTACTTTTGCTTCTTCTTCAGTAAGACCTATCTTAGAATCTACGTTTAGATTGTTTAATATTTCTTTTGCACTTTGTGCGTGATAACTTTTTTCCATTCGTTTTAGCCTTTTAAAGTTTAATTGTTTAGTTTATCTAACATTACTCTGGTTAAAATTTAGATAAAATAATTATATTAATACCGGAGATAAAATATGATTATTGTTAATGATAAAATGCAAAAAGGTTATGTATATGATTTAATTGAGCCGATGGGTGAAAATTTTGCTGTTGGTTTTGAGCCGGAGCTAACTCCTAAGCAGATGTTGGAAATGGGAGTGTTTGAGGGACATTATTTGAATGATTGCAAAAATGAATTCCCTAAAGATTGGTTTGAAAAAGCTAAACTTTCTGTAAATTTTCCGAATGTTAAATGTAATTTATTTGGAATTAAGTCTAGGCAGTCGTTACTAATTTGGCGGCAAAAAGGATGGATAATAGAGCCTGATCCCAGAGGATGGTTTCAGTGGTATTGTCGATATTATATGGGGAGAAGGATAAAGGGCGTTGACGATGTGCAAATTAAAAGATGGCGAGCTTTTAAACGACATAAAGCACAAATAGAAAAGCATTGTAATTTATTTGATATGGAATGCCGAAAAAAACAAAGACAAGCATTATTACAATGGGCTTATAATCCTATTTTTTAAGTACAAAAAAAGCCAATAGATTGAAATCTATCGGCTCAATCAAGAAAATACTTCGTTTTAGATTTCGGCTTAAACAAAACATCTCCTAAATAAATCAGTACCCAAATTACCAAAAAACAAAAGAAAATTACCTCAATAAAATAATTTTCTTTAAATATCTCTTCAATTTGCTGAACATCTTTGTGCCCAATAACAAATTGATAACTTTTAAAAGTTTTAGCCGTAAAACAAGTTACAGGCAAATCTTTTATCGGTTTAATTTTGGTATGTGAGTTTTTATGACAGTGCCTATCTTCCGTATAAACAATAACAGCATGGTATTTATCCTGACCAACTTCCAAATACAAAGAGTCATTGGTTTGCTGAAGATATCCGCAACCGATAACTTTAGCATCTATAGGAGGAGAGTCTAATTTGGAGCAGCTAATTGCACTCAAAAAAAGCAAGCATAAAAATATAAAATGCGGTTTCATAATTATAAAAATTTAGATTTAGATTAATAATCGGGTAGTGGGAGCTATATTAACGTCTGTTTGTGAAAATTCAACAAAAAAATGCTTGATTTTTTTGTCAATAACGATAAAGTGCAAGAAATTTTATACCTTTATGTTTTACTTTTAACTTTATTACTATGAGCGATTTTAAGAATTTTAAGAAAGAAATTCCTGCAGAAAAGATTGATGCTTTTTGCAAAAAGGAGTTTGGCGTTTTACCCACATCTGGAAAGAAACCTAGTGAAATCTATCACAGTAGCACAGCTCCACTGGAAGAAAGGTTTATGCAGATTTCGAAAGATATCTACGATCAAGATTGCAGTAAAGAAAGCGCTGGCTATATGGTTGCCAGATTCGAACGTTTTCTTTAAGAACAAGATTTTCAAGCACCTTTTTCAAGGTGCTTTTTTTATAAACATTTTCATTAAGTTCATTTTAATTGTTTATTGCTATACTATAAAGGTATTAAAAAATAGAGTTTCAAAAAAATGCAAGAAATTATCGGCTTAATTGGTTCGCTTTGCTTTGCTTTTAGTTCATGGCCTCAAGCGTATTTATCATACAAAACAAATTCCGCTCAAGGAATTACTTGGTCTTTCTTGTTGCTATGGCTATCCGGATCACTTTTTTGCACAATTTATGCCATTGCTTTTGCAAAATTTGTTTTGCTCCCTAACTATATATTCGGTGGTTTAGGCACCTTAATTGTACTATGGGTAAAAATAAAAGAAGATTTTTATAGGAGTGGTAAAAATGATTAATCTCGCAGAGATTTGTGGTTGGATAGGGACAGTTTCTTACTCTTTGTATACAATTCCTCAGGCTATAGACGCCTTTAAAAAAAAGAAAACTCAAGGAGTTAGTTCGGGAATGATCTGGATGTTATTTTTTGGATCACTATGTAGTTTATTATACATTATTCCAGATTTGACCTCTCCATTATTTTATAATTTTTCAATATCACTAATTTCGGCATCAATAATTTTAAAATATCATTTCTTTCCAAACAAATGAAATCGGCGTGTAAAAATTCTAGTGTACAAAACAGTACATGAATTTCGACCGTTCTGCAGTTTTTTGCGTTAGAAGTCCAAAGAGCAAACAGCACTTATCTTCATCTTAGCACTATTATTAAAATTCGTTATACGAGGTTAATAGAAGTAAAAATAAAAAGAAAGGTACACGAGCGAACTGCAACCCTTATCATTCAAGGCACTATCTATAGAAGTTCAAGATTTGAGAGTTATAACGTGAAAAACAAAGCGGTCGAAATTCTAGTGTACTAAAATGTACATGAATTTCGACCGTTCTGCAGTTTATTGCGTTAGAAGTCCAAATACTGAACTTCTATCTTCTTGTTAACTATTTAAGTATCTTAGCAACCACACCAGCACCAACTGTATGACCGCCTTCACGAATTGCGAAACGCAAACCTTCGTTCATTGCGATTGGGTGGATCAATTTGGCTGTCATGGTGATGTTGTCACCAGGCATTACCATTTCTGTTCCTTCTGGTAACTCAATTGCGCCGGTTACGTCTGTGGTACGG
>JAZNVJ010000168.1:0-4953 GCA_045592765.1 Alphaproteobacteria bacterium
TATAATTCTCTACCATCCAACTATTTCATCTTTTTTTTATATTCAGATAATGCTTTGAAGATTCCTATTTTTTCAGGAATTATATTAGTATCTTTATATTCGTTTGATATCTTTTTCAAGATATGGTGATTTTTCAAAGGATTTCTTTGTTCGGTTTTTAATTTTCGCCCAAATTCAAGAGCTTTACTCACAAATTTTTCTGTTATTGTTCCTTTTGATACTCTTAAAACCACCTCCTCTACTGAAGGAATATCTTCATGATTGTTAAACCAAAATTGGCCGATTTGCATCATTAGTTTTGCTTGTAATTTTCCGATAGTGGTTAATTTTTCTTTTTTTGTAGTCCAAAAACCAGCATTATGCTCATCTCTTTTAGAATTATTTGCTAAAATTTTATCAAAAACCATAAGCATTTCGTTATTTTTTAAGTTTATAAAACCTGATTTTATTCCCTTTTTGGGGAGGAAAGATTTGTGGGTAGCCAAAAATATCGGATGAGCATCAGATAAATGTTGATCATATTCCGGTTCAAACTGTCCATCTTGTACAGAATAGCGATGTATAGTTGTAAAGCTCAAATTATCGGTTAATTCTCTTTGGGTGTTGTTAGTAATGCAAATAATCTGACGCATTGCGTTTGTTTTTTCTTTATCAGTATATCCTAATTGTGTTAGCGTTTCATTGAAAATTTTTGTAAATTTAACTAAATCATTTGCTCCTGCACAATGAGCTTGTATCATAATATTGCGGAAGTTACTTGCTAACTCTTCTCCTGTATATTTTACAAGTTTATTATCTTTTGTTTTAGCCATAAAAGGCATAAATTTTTGGAGAATTTCTCGATGATAATCATCATTTATTTGTTTCTTAACCCTACCCGTTCTACGGAGAAGATAAGATATTGTCAGATTTACAGGACGATAACACGAACATAGCTGTATAGAACTAATTTGTTCTGAAGTTAACCCGAGAATATCGGCCCAACCATTTATGTTACCATTAGCTGCTTTAGCATCTTTTGTTTCAGAACCTCCCAAAAAAACTAAGGTTTTCTTTTTAGGATCAAGAAGTGCTTTTTCTGACCAATGGTTTGTAGCATTTCTATCTTTTATTCCTAATCGATAATATGAAAAGTAGTCAGGATTTATGTATAAATCGTCGTCTTTTAATTCATATTGAATGTTGCCCTGTTTATCTTTATGTAATTCATAATTTTCTTCATAGTGATAGGCAAGGTTGTTGTTATCGTAATAACAAAAGGTTTTATCTTTGGTTTCGATTCTTGAAATATTTTCATTTTCATGAAAAGTTATAGTCGTACCGTCTTTATGCTTTTCTTCTATTTTCTTTTGAGTCTTTGGGTTGTATTTTATAACAGTTCCTTCAGCCGTTAATTCTTCTATTTTTATATTATCACCATTATATGTAATGTATGTACCTTTAGAAGTTATTTCTTTTCTGCTTTTAATTTTTCCCAGATGTTCAACTATTTCAACTTTGCTTTGATCGGAAAAATATTGAGTGATTTTACTTCTTCCATCGATATTTGTTATTTCTTCATTTATTAAATAAGTCATGACAACTTCTCCATACAAACATATTTGTATTGTATCACAATTGCCTTATGTTTACAAATGATTTATGTCGTAAAATCAAAAATCTATTTTAGAAACAACTTAACAAAGTTCATTAAGAATACTATAGCGATAAATGCAATTGTTTTTGCGAATATGATCACAACCCCTACTCCACCACCTATGATAACATACTGAATTACCAATGCGGTGATAACTGCACAACCTAAGATTATAAACCAATAGTTCTTATGTCCTAAGAATAAAAAGGCGCAAATAGCAGCAGCAGTAGCTAAAATATCTCCTTTGGCTGACGATAACACAATATTAATAAAAGAAATTATTTCTTTAATATCAAAAACATATCCAATAGCAGTTATGGCAATTACAGCAATTAAAATGGCAAAATATTGATTTTTCTTACTCATTGTTATTCCTTTCATAACGAATATAATTAAGTATCTCTTTTACTTCTGTTAAACTATCATCTGGCATTGCTGATATACAACGATTAGCATAATTACTAAACTCAGGTAATAGTTTTTGAGGAGAACGATTATTGTCATCATACCAAGATGCGGTGACGATATTGTCTAGCTTATCTAAAGCATAAACAAATCTTGATTCTGGAGTTGTTTGCTCCTCATATTCCATAAATAAATCTATAATTCTCGGTTTTGATAATTCCTTTGCAACTCTTTTTATACCTTCCAATTCTTTAGCAAATTTATCTTCTTTGCTGATATTATCAACAGGAGTATAATCACCACTATAAATTTCAGCTAAATCATGAACTAAAGCAAGCTCTAAACAGCGTTCTTTATTTAAATGTTTGGGAGCTAACAGTAATACCAACATTGATACACTAAAACTATGTTCAGCATCACTCTCAGGAGATGATATGTCGCGCTTTAACCATCCGGAACGTTTGAGATCTTTCATTTTTCCTAAAATAGCAATGATATTTTCTATAAGTTCTTGTTTCATAATAAAGATGCCTTAATTAATTGTTTAGTATAAGGATGTTGAGGGTTGGAATATATTTTATCACAACTTCCAAATTCAACTATTTTTCCGTCTTTCATAACATAAACTTCATCTGAAACCTCTTGGATAACTTGCATATTGTGAGAAATAAAAAGGTAGCATAGATTTTTTTGAGACTGAAGTTCTTGTAATAAGTTAATGATTTGTCTTTGAATTGTAACATCTAAAGCCGAAGTTGGTTCATCTAGCACTAAAATTTTAGGTTCAACAACCAATGCTCGAGCAATTGCAATTCTTTGTCTTTGTCCTCCGGAAAATTCATGAGGATAACGATTTAGTGCATCGGAAGATAAACCAACATCTTTTAATGTTTTTGTAATGCGCTGTTTTTTATCGATTTTAGATAAATGAGGAAAATGAACATCCAGTCCCTCACCTATAATTTCAGCCACATTCATTCTTGGATTAAGAGAGCCGTATGGATCTTGAAAAACAATTTGGATATCTTTATGCCATTGTTGTGGTGATATTTTTTGTGCTGAAACACCTTGCAAATAAATATTTCCTGAATATGGGATTAATTGGCATAATGCCTGTCCCAAAGTGGTTTTGCCAGAGCCGGATTCTCCAACGATACCTATTGTTTCTCCTGTTTTGAGACTTAATGATATTTTATTAACCGCATATAACCATGATGTTGCTTTGCCCCAAAAGTTTTTTTGCTGAGGATATTTGACAATAATATCAAACATCTCCGCAACAACACTATTTGATTTATTTTTGTTTAATTTCATTTTGTTATTGCAACAAATTAATTCTTTAGTGTAACTTTGCGACGGGGATGTAAATATTTTTTTACAATCACCTTGTTCAACGATTTTGCCACTTTTCATTACTATAATATCATCAGCTATACGATTAATTAGCTTCAAATCGTGACTAATAAAAATTATAGACATATTCATTTGATTTTTGAGTTTTAATAATAAGTCAATTATCTGTTCTTGAATTGTTACATCAAGTGCGGTTGTTGGTTCATCGGCAATTAGAATATCCGGTTTGTTTGCTATAGCCATTGCAATCATAACTCTTTGACGCTGACCACCGGATAATTCATGAGGATATGCCCCAAAACGTTGTTTAGGATTTTTAATACCTGTTAATTTTAATAAACGTAACACCTCTTTATAGGCTTGTTTTTTAGTCATCTTTTGATGAATAATTAAGGTTTCGGCAATTTGGTTACCAATCGTATGTAAAGGATTCAAAGAAGACATTGGCTCTTGAAAAATATAACCGATGTGTCCTCCCCGAAATTGTTCGATTTTTGGATTATATATAAGCTCAATGCCATTAAATTTTATAGAACTTTGAGGAGTATGATAGGCTTTGGGGTATGGTAAAAGACCTAATATAGACAAAGCTGTAAGCGATTTTCCGGAACCTGATTCTCCAACTATTCCCAAAATGCTATTTTTTTTTAACGCAAAAGATATATTGTTTACAGGAGATATATTATCAAAATTAACACTTAAATTATTTACTTCAAGGATATTCATCTTTTGCTACTCCTCGAATCAAACAAATCTCTAATTCCTTCACCGATGAAAATAAGTGTGGTTAAAATACCTGACAAGACAACAAAAATAGAAATACCTATCCAAGGCGCTTGTAAATTATCTTTTCCTTGGCGCACTAAATCTCCCAATGAAGGATAGTCATAAGGTAGTCCAAATCCTAAAAAATCAAGAGCAGTCAAAGCAACAACAGCTTCAGCTAAAATAAATGGAATGTAAGTAATGCAGGCAACAACAGCATTAGGTAAAATATGACGAAACATTATGCGAAAATTACTTACTCCAAGTGATTTCGCCGCTTTTACAAACTCAAAATTGCGTGTTCGCAAAAATTCTGCTCTTACTACTCCGGTAAGATTCATCCATGTAAATGCAAGCATTATTAATAATAATCCCCAAAACGTGGGAGTGAAAACACTAGCGATAATAATAAGAACAAAAAGTTGAGGTAAAGATTCCCATATTTCGATAAATCTTTGCATAATTAAATCTATTTTACCACCAAAATAACCTTGTATAGCGCCGCTTACAATTCCAAGAATTGAGCTTGTGATAGTTAATAAAAATGCAAACACAACAGATAGTCTAAAGCCATAAATAATGCGTACTAACACATCTCTCCCCTCATCATCAGTGCCTAACAGGTGTGTTTTATTAGGCGCTGATGGCGTTGGCTTATCTAGCTTATAATCAACAGTATTAAATGAAAACGGGAATAACGGAAAAATTATATAACCATTTTCATTTATTAATTGTTGAATGTATTCATCTTTATAGGCAGTCGGTGTAGGAAAATCACCACCAAAAACTTGTTC
>JAZNVJ010000169.1:0-3813 GCA_045592765.1 Alphaproteobacteria bacterium
TATCTGATGATGCATTATCATAAACATTCTCTAACCATTTACGACGTTTTTCCTGTTCATCAAGATTTTCGCCAAACCAATTAGTAGTACTTCTATCTCGCATTTTATGCTCCTTTATTGATTATTGAAAAAAACACCCCCCGAGAAAAATTTCTCGAGGGGCTTTTTTTTATTCTGCAGGTTTATTAATCAATACACCTTGCAGTGATGCGTTAGACATCGTCATATTACCTGCCCAACCGATAATCTTGTATAAAGCATCTTGGTTGACAGACATACGTTCACCACCGATTACTTTCATATTACGATCTTTGTGATGGCGCAGATAAATATAATCTGTATTAAGAAAATAAATTTTATCATTTGGACAATGTCCACCTTGTCCGCCATCACAAATTAAATCTGCGCCTTTGAACTTAATGCTGTTAAAACCTGCTTCAGCCAATTTATTATCAGCATAACGCTGTTGAGGAAGCAATGTTGATTCATACAAGCTGTAAAGTTCATTGCCGCAAACAATTAAGTCCGGCTTATCTGTTCCGCGACACAAAGACATATACATCTTATCCATTGCCGAATGAATGTTATCGGCGTTCAAACGCTCGCTCAAAAGGGTTGACTTATTGCGCCAAAACTCATTGCCGACTGTTGAGCGGTCTATTCCGCCAACCACACCGGTTGTAGGGCTATCAGCCACCAACAATGCCAAACCGCCAATCTCCTTACCGGAAGAACCTGTTCCGTCACCATATACAGCAGCAGACATTTTGTTGCTCATGGTTTTGATTGCATTTTCAACTCTTTTTTCAAACAAATCCAAAACTTGTTCTTTGCCTGAATTTTTTAAGATATCTTCACCGGATACTGCCACCGGAACCGCACAAAGTTTTAAGCTATATTCTGCCGCAGTAAATAATTGCTTGGGAGTATAATTAATGGTATCATAACCCGAATACCATGTCATATCGCCCTCACCGTATTCAAGCTCTTCAATAATTTTAGAGCCCCCTGAAACCGGACGAATTTTGCCCTTGGATTTAAGGCGGCTCAAAAGTGCGTTATTGGTACTTACATTATCGGCTAAATTGCCGGTACGACTGGTCAGAGTAGTTGTAAGTACATCATCATAATTAATATTTGCCATTTTTTTTCCTTTGATATTTAAAGATTAATCGTCATATTCAGCCAATTTTAACTCCAAAACCTCTCGAGTGGAGAGCTTGGATAAATCTCTTTGCGAATTTTTACCTTTAGGAGCAAACGAAGCCTCTTTGGCTTTTTTGCTTTCGGCAAGGTGTTCGGCATCTTGAAAGCGGGCATTGATAGCTGTAACAAATTGGCTGAGTTTGTCGTCTAAAGCACCGAGCGAGGATAAAATCTGCTCAACTCCGGCTTTAATATCACCACCCCCTAAAGATGAAACACCATAAATTCCTGATAGTTTTTGCAAAGCATCTGATGGATCTTTATCTAAAGCATCATCTACCAATGCCATAGCTTCAATCCAATCTTGAGCTTTACAAATGCCATTTTTACAAAGTCGCTCAGAACGAGATGAATAAGCTTCATCTATCCAGCGATGATTATTGAGCTCATTATTAAGACGAGAAAATCCACGCTCAATTTCACTCTCCCGTTCATGAAGATATTTGCGCATTGCGGGCGGAAGCTGTTTGAACATTTCGGCATATTCTTTCTTATAAGAACGAGGGGCATCTTGATATGAACTATCAACAATGCCCCCGTTTGGCTCTATTGTTTCCGACTGTGGCGACTGCTTTTTGCGAGCAGCTGCCGCAGCTGCAATTTCATATTGTTTTTCCAGTTCTTTGCGTAAATCACCGGTCATTCCATATACTCCTTTTATAGTTGTGAATGAAGTCAGAGAAAAGTTCGTCTCTCTGAGCTTTTTCATTACGCTGCCTTCTGTTTTTCAGATATGCGGCAGAGTAATCGCTTGAGAGGGATAAATCGTTATCCCGCAAATAGTTATCCAGCTGTTTGGTCGAATGCGCCATACAGCCGTTTGGCAGAATTATTCCATCTGCCCAAGATTTATTGAAATACATTGGTCTCCGTTTGAGAATTAAGGATTAAAAGATACTTTTTTTTATCATCGATATCTTCTTTTAGTTAATATACTCATTCAAGTAATAAAGAGTTATGCCGGCAATAACACCGATAACCACTAAAGAGATAAAATATATAAAAGTATATGCACTATATTTTAAAATTTTTTTTAAAATATTCTTAGACACAGCTCCTATTACTCCCTTAATTTATTAAGAAATTGTTTTCAGACAAAACTCCTTGTTATTGCCATTTTCAATACATTGTTGATAACTATAATAATCACTCACGGACATGAATGAGATTATTGCTACAATCATTATTACAGCAATTGAAAAAATGACTAAAACACTATACATAAGTGCTTTAGTAATATTTTTTGATATATTTTTGAACAAGCTCATCACAATCTATTTATATCCTTTATCATAATCTCTTTTACGTTTTAGGGCGTTATAAACAATTACAGGGGTTGTCATAAGACTAAAAATAAAAGAAACAAATAAAACATAAATATCATTATTGCAGAAATATATTATTATTCCTAAAACAAGCAACGAATTACTGAAAATTAGTGTAATCCAACCAGGAATAAACATAAATTTCCACCATGATTTTCCTTTCATATCTCTTTTGCTAAAATATTCCCTATCATCATCTTCAGATGGCTCTTCATACCAAAATTTCAGATGCTCTCTTCCTTTAGGAAAGATATCTGATAGGTATAAAATTAGCATTGATACAATGATAAACCATGGTAGATATATGATTATTTTATTTTCTTTTTCTGATAATAACATAAAAACTAAAAAAACGGTAATAAGACATCCGCACAACTGATTTAATCCATATATCCAAAATTTGCTGATTCTATTCTCAAGCAATGGACGGGTTATCAGACTGGCAAAAAAAGCTCCTATTATCGTTATAAGCTTATGCATTTATTAATCCTTTTTTTTATCATCATAACTTATAGATGATTTTTATTAATTTTGCAGATGATGTCAATACTCATCATTAAAACACCTCTTAGCCATTGACGGCGTTTTTCTTGTTCATCAATATTTTCTCCAAACCAGTTGGTTGTGCTTTTGTCTCGCATATTAAACTCCTTTGTTGTTATACATATTCGACCATTATTTGCTTATAGGCTTCGTCTTCGTTTTTGGATTTGCCTTTATCGCCAAGTAGAGCCAAAACTTTTGCTTTTCCCATTGATGCCGAGATGGCAGCAGTGGCAGATTCATTGCGGATGGCAATATTACGAGCTTCTTCAAGCTCTTCTAAAATATCTGCATAGTTAATTTTCTTTTTTTTGACTGCCATTAATTAAAAACCTTTCACCATTCCGGTTGCAATATTGGTATCTACTTTTTTGGAAGAAATCGGTATCGGCTGTTTGTCATGAATCACTACCGGTGTTCCCTGAGATAACTTTTTGCGTTCATCAGCAAGTTGTTGGATTTTGAGTGAGTTTTGCAACTTCATTTCTTGAGCGGTAAGATTGGTTTTGGCTGTTTCCACAGCTTCTTTAATATCCAACTCTCTTGCTTTGAGATGATTTTTTTCTTGCTCGATATTCAACTTTTGTTGTTCTAATTGCAACTGAGGATTAGGTTGTTCCGGCTCCGGAGTATTTAACTCTTGTTCAATAGCGGCAAAAACCTTTTCTATCACCGCCTCAAAAGGTCTGGCTTTGGGTAAAACAGCACAAAAGCTTTCTATCATACTGCGATATAACGG
>JAZNVJ010000170.1:0-12667 GCA_045592765.1 Alphaproteobacteria bacterium
TGAAGCCCGGACTTTCCTCACAACAGTCTGTGCTGTTGCGCAGCTATCCGGCTACCCGATAAAAAGAATAGCATTTATACTTTTTATTGCAAGTTCTTTATTAATTTTTAAACTCTAAAAAATTAAGATAAAAATAAATTAAATTTAGTGAAATAAAAAAATGAAAATATATAAAACACATGAAATCATTAGTTTGATAAATAAGTTGATTAATGATGGCACACCAATAATACAAGCGATAAAAATATCTTATGTAAAAGCTTATCAGGCAACAAAAGAAGAAAAAATTATAACTATATTACGCAACCAAACTACTGAAACTCAAAACACGGCAAAACCAAGTGATTGGATTATAACAAATCCTGATGGAGAACAGCATATTGTTACTAACGAAAATTTTATGAAAAAATATATTGCAACGAAAAATGGTTATTTTAAAGCTACTGACAATGTTCAAAAATTTATAGAAATCCCTTTTGATATTTCTTTTATTTGTGCCTGGGATGAAAAACAGTTCATTGCAAAAGGTGGTATGCTCAATATCTCAAACTTAGACGATATTTATGGCGTAGCAAAAGACGAGTTCAGAAAAAATTATCAAATTGTAAACATATAAAAAATATCCCCAATTTTTATTTTTTTGTTTTTTGAGTGCCTACATAAGTTTGCGAGAATCTAAAACATATTTTCGCAGAACAAAACATGAACAGTTAATAAATTACTAAAAATTCCCATTGATTCCCATAAAATCCCATGATATACCATTTAAAGAATGATTTTTGAACAAGGAACCCAACAATTGCGTAAAACGTTTCTTTTTATGGACACGATTTTGAACAAGGTAGATGCCAAAGGACGCGTCTCTCTACCTTCAGATTACCGCTCCATTGTTAAAGAAACCGAATCTGAAATTGTTTGTTATCGTAGCCTTTCTGCCCCTTGTATTGAAGGGTGCTTAGAAGATTTACTAGATAAGCTAGCAACGCAAATGGAAGATTCGTTAGACTTTTTTTCTGAAACGCAAGATGATTTGACCAACCTTGTATTTGGTGATGCCAAAAGATATCCGTTTGATTCAACTGGGCGCATTATGCTCTCAGAAAAGCTTTTAAAACATGCGGAAATCAGTGATTGCGCAGTTTTTGTCGGCAAAGGTCGCAAATTTCAGATTTGGAACCCACAAAATTGGGAAAAAGAAGAGCAACGGATTCGCAATGCTGCGCTGAAAAATCGCCCCTCAATCAGGGAGGCTTCCCGTGAATCCTAATTATCAAAAACATTTTCCGGTTATGTTACCTGAGGTACTGCAAGCAATAGCCCCTAAAGATGGCGAAATTTATGTCGATGCCACTTTTGGCAATGGCGGATATAGCGAAGCAATCTTAAAAACAGCCCTTTGCAAAGTCATTGCCCTAGATAGAGACCCGAATGTATTACCTCGCACTCAAGAATTAAAAAATAAATATGGTGACAGATTCGAATTTAGAGCCGGTCAATTTGGAGATTTTGCAGATTTAGTTACCGAGACTATTAATGGGGCTGTGTTTGATATTGGCGTATCCTCTATGCAACTTGATGAAGCAGATAGAGGATTTTCTTTTGCTAAAGATGCTCCTTTGGATATGAGAATGTCACAAAACGGTACAACTGCTGCTGATTTGGTTAACTCTTTAAGTGAAAACGAGTTGGCTGACTTGATTTATAACTATGGCGAAGAAAAAAAATCTCGCCAAATCGCAAGAAAAATCGTTGAATATCGCAAAAATAAAATGATTTCCTCCACTAAAGAATTGGCTGAAATTATATACACTGTTATACATCGCACACCAAACAGTATTGATCCGGCAACCAGAACTTTTCAAGCTTTGAGAATTGCGGTAAATGACGAACTTGAAGAATTAAAAAAAGGATTAAATGGCGCAAGCACTCGCCTTAATTCAAGCGGAAGATTAGTCATTGTTGACTTTCACTCTTTGGAAGATCGAATTGTTAAAACATTTTTCAAAGAAAATAGTACTAAAAATCGCCATATTTCTAAATATGCTCAAAAATTGACTACTGATAACGGAAAAATTTTTGCATTCTGCTCAAAAGTTATCACTCCATCTCAAGAAGAATTGAAACTAAACTATCGTTCTCGATCTGCAAAATTACGCTTTGCGATTCGTAATGAAATAAAAACAACTAAAACGGAGGATGTTGATGAATAGTACCAAATTTGCCGTATATTCATTATGGATTGCTATATCAGCAGTTATATGCTTTGGCTCTCTAGCTTTAAAAAATAATGTACAAAAATTGGAAAAAGAGTTAAATTCCATTAATAACAGCATCCAAAGTAATATAAAAAACATTCACATTCTTAAGGCTGAATGGTCTCATCTTAACACTCCATCACGATTAAGAGAACTTGCTGCCAAACATATTTTGTTAAATCCAGTACAAGCTGAACAAATTATTAACTATTCTGCGCTACCATTTAATTACGATAATAATGGCGAATCGAGAAAACTTATCGCCAGAAAAAATATCGCAAACCATGCTGAGCATAATAGAGAACTAAGAAAACTAACTAGTGCTCGCAGATAATAAATAAAAAATTAGTTATAGGCAGAAGCAAATATGTTCGGAAAGTATTTTTCGAAAAAAAGGAAAGATAAGTTTTATCTTCCGGGAGAAGAGATAAAAATTGATAGAAGTGTATCTTTTTCTCGAGGATTAACTTGTAGCAATAATGATCCTTTGGCCATATGCAGAGGACGAATGTTTTATGCTGTTGCCGGATTTGCAACAGTATATTTAATAATAGCAATAAATCTTTTTAATCTCTGTATTGTTCCTAATCTTAATCAAGATGAACAAATCACAAAAACAGCTGGAAATAAAACCCCGATTAAGAGAGCTGATATAATTGATCGAAACGGAACAATTATCGCCACTTCATTACCGACAGTTAATTTATATGCAAATCCGTTAAAAATTTTAGACCCTGAAAATGCAGCCAAAGAATTAGCTGCTGTATTACCAAATTTAGAATATGAAACTATATTAAAAAAATTACGTAAAAAAACAAGTTTCGTTTATTTAAGCCGAAATTTATCTCCAGCTCAACAATATCAAATTAATTATCTCGGAATCCCCGGAATAGATTTTGAAAAAGTAGAAAAACGTGTCTACCCGCATAAAAATTTATTTGCCCACATAATCGGATTAACAAATATTGATAATAACGGAATATCCGGACTAGAAAAAGAATTAAATGAAAGACTAACCAAATCTGACATTCCTCTTCAATTATCCGTAGATGTAAGTATTCAGGACACCATAAGATTAAAACTTGCCGAAGGAATAAAAAAATATAACGCCAATGGAGCAACCGCTATTTTATTAGATACAAATACCGCTGAAATAATATCTATGGTTTCTTTGCCTGATTTTGATCCTAATAATGCTAACCTTGTAAAAAATGAACGGGTAAAATTTAATATTGCAACTAAAGGGGTATATGAACCCGGATCTGTATTAAAAATATTTAACACGGCAATGTCTTTAGAAAGTGGAAAAATTAAAGTCAGCGATAGTTTTGATGCAACAGAACCTTTGCGATTAAAATATAATACCATAAACGATTATCGTGGAGAAAATCGTTGGCTTTCTGTTCCGGAAATATTGGTATATTCATCAAATATCGGCTCCGCAAGAATGGCTTTGAAGGTTGGAGGCGCAGAGCAGCGAAATTTCTTAGAAAAATTGAATTTTTTTGAAAAACTTGATATAGAGGTTGCTGAAAAAGGTTATCCAATTAAACCAACCAACTGGGGAGAAGGAACTATTGCTACTGTTGCTTATGGATATGGATTAGCTATTTCTCCATTACATATTGTCGGAGGATATGCTGCCATGATAAATGGAGGAATATATCGAACTCCATCGTTAATAAAAGGTAATCCTAAAAATAAAGACGGATATCGGGTAATATCTCATAATACATCAAAATCAATGCAAAAGCTTATGCGGTTGGTGGTTACTGATGGGTCCGGCAAAAAAGCAAACGTTAAAGGTTATGAAGTTGGTGGCAAAACGGGTACAGCAAATAAATTATCTGAACAAGGCAAATATATAGATAAAAAAGTAAGAACAACTTTTGTATCAGCCTTTCCTATCTCTAATCCTAAATATGCATTAATTGTAATGATGGATGAACCAAAAGCTATTAAAGAAACATGGGGATTTGCTACAGCTGGATGGAACAGCGTACCAATAGCTGCAAAAATCATTGAAACAATTGCTCCACAACTCAATCTAAAAGCTAATTATGACCTAGACGAGCTCAGAAAACAAAGAATTATTGAAGCTTCTTATCAACGATAGTTTATGGCTTGATGCATATTTGCTCAATATTGACAGCCAAACCGGTTGTGTCATCTGTTTCAATAAATGTTCCATAAAGAGTACCTTTGCCTTGTAACGGCACCAGTTTGCTTCCGGTATAACGTCGACAAAGTCTATCTACCGGAGCCGTAGTTTCGAATCCGATTACTCCGCTATAATCTCCACACATTCCGGCATCGGTTTGATATGCTGTTCCTTTAGGAAGAATCATGGCATCTGAAGTTGGTACATGAGTATGTGAACCGACAACAGCAGAAACCCTACCATCTAAATAATGCGCAAAAGCAATTTTTTCGGCGGTAGCTTCAGCATGAATATCCACAAAAATAGCAGCAATATTACGCCCTAAGGTATAATTTTTAAGTAAATCATCCATTGCTTGTGCCGGACAATTTACCGCTTCCATAAACAAACGTCCAACTACTTCTGCAACTAATATTTTTTTACCATTTGGCAACTCAATTTCTCTTGCCCCGCATCCGGGTAAATTATTCGGATAGTTTAAAGGGCGAACAATTTGCTTACATTCATCTAAAAACGGAATAATCTCTCGTTGATTCCAAACGTGATCTCCGGTTACAATCGCTGTTACACCTTTTTCCAATAAATCTCGGCAAATGCCCGGGGTAACTCCGAATCCATGTGCGGCATTATCGGTATTTGCAATCAGCACATCATATTTGTATTGTTCTTTTAATTTATTTATATTGTTAAAAACAGCTTCTCTGCCTGCTCTGGCAACAATATCACCCACATATATAATTCTCAATTTTTTTACCTTATTCGGATAAGTTCTTTTTATAAATATTAAAATGAAACCCCGTTGAAGTCAACGGGGTTATGTTAAACTCAGAAACCAAGTGGCCGTATGATACATCCTTGTCGAACCGCTAAGATCAGGTGGGCACCGTATAAATAAACCACGATTTATTTAGGAACAGCTCCCTTATATATAATGTTGGCTCGGAAGATCTGCGGCATTACGCACCACGCAGTCTCTTTATGCCTATAAGGCTATAATAAATTTAATTCAGATGCAAGCAAATTCAACTTATCATGCAAAGATTTTATTTGTTCTGCCATTTTAACATCAGCCAATACCATGGCTTCTTCTGATATTGAAGCAGAATTATCGGAAGTATCAGCTGTGGATACATCCTTTTTTTGTTCGGTCAAATCATCCGCCAACATTAAACCAACCATTGCCAAAAGCATTGCTTCGTTAACTTGTTGACTCCCCCCAGTCAAGGATCTGGCTTTTTCATCCAAAATTTTTGCCAACTGAATAATTCTTAGCTCTTGCCCATCTTCACAGGCAATCGCATATTCTCGCGAATTAATTGTTATTGTTACTTGAGCCATTTTCTTCCAGTACTTTATCTAATTGAGAAATAATGCCATCTAAGTTATTAAGAATCTCACTTGATGATTGTTGCAAAGCCTCCAAGGTTTTATCTTTTTTTTGAAGGGTGCTTTTATATTGCTTTACCATGGATTCCGTGTCAACTCTTTGTGTCTTTAAGGCTGAGATAATTTTTACAATATCTGCACTTAAGGCTGAAATAGCTTGTGATGTTTGTGGAAATTCAAAAATTTTGTTTTCCATTGCAATTTTCTCTTTCTAAATTAAAAATATTACCGTATTATTTTGTGCATAATAAACAACTATATGAGTTTTACAAGAAAATGCCTCAGATTATCCTCAAAATTAATAATAAAAATGATAAAATATATGAAGATGATAACATTTGTTGTTATATAGTCGATACATCTATATCTGATGATGTTATTAATAAAATTATAAAAACCAATAAGCTCTTATTATGGCAAGGAGTAAATGCTGAAGATAAATTAAAAAACTTAGGAAATGGAATTGTAATAACTACAGACACACAGAAACCTATAAAACCTCAGCTTAAACCCTTCAGAGACAAATTGAAAAAAAATAAAATTTTAGGAGCGATTATTGAACCATCTAGACACGAAGTCATGCTTGCATCAGAAACAGAACCTGAATTTATTGCTCTGCGAATCCGTGAGGAAAGCCTATCCCAAACAAAAGACTTAATTGCATGGTATAATGATTTGTTTTTGATACAAATTGCTGCCGATATGTCTGAATATAAAGGAAATACAAAAGATTTTGAGGTCGATTTCATAATAATAAATTCTAAAGATTATGCAGATTTTAGTTGCTAATTGACAAAGATTATATTAATTTGCCATTAATTTTGATAAAATTTAAGGAGATTAAAAATGAAACAACAAGCAGGATCAATTCGTATCGGATGGGTTATTGAATACAAAAACAAACCGTGGACTGTTACTAAAACAAACTTTGTAAAACCGGGTAAAGGCGGTGCATTTATGCAGGTTGAAATGAAATCCGTTGAAGAAGGCACAAAAACCAATGAACGTTTCAGAACCGAAGATATGGTTGAAAAAATGATGGTTGAAACCAAAGATTGCCAATTCTTATTTGAAGATGCAAATGGGCTCAACTTTATGGAAAGCGAAACTTTTGAACAATTTACCATGCCTCTTGATGTATTAGGTGATGCTCGTCCGTTTTTAACTGATGGCATGGAGGTTAAAGCTAGTGTAATTGATGGTAGACCAATATCAATTGAACTTCCTTTGCAAGTTATTTGTACTGTTACAGAAACTGAACCGGTAATTAAGGGACAAACTGTTTCATCATCATATAAACCGGCAATTTTAGATAATGGTGTTCGTACAACTGTTCCTCCTTTTGTCGGCACCGGCGATAAAATTGTTGTTGCAACCGCAGATGCATCTTATGTAGAAAGAGCAAAATAAAATGTCTTATATATCTCTTAGTCTTAATTTTTTAATTAACGCTGTAAAAAAAGCCGGAAATACACTATCTCGCGATTTTAGCGAAATTGAGCAACTTCAATCATCTGTACGTGGACATGCAGAATTTGCTAAAGCAGCCCAAGAACGAGTTGCAAAAATCTTAAAAATCGAATTGCAAAAAGGTAAACCTGACTATGCTTTTGTGTCTGGGAATCAACCTTTGCCATCAAGAAATTGTTTTACAATAGCACCTTTAGATGGAATGCTTAATTTTATGCATGGAATTCCTATGTTTGCAGTTTCAGCAGCCATAATAGAAAATAAGCAAGTTACCGCTGCTGTTGTATACAACCCAGCGACTGCGGATTTGTTTTTTGCGGAAAAAGGTTGTGGTGCGTTCAGAGAAGGACATCGTAATCATGAAAGATTAAGAGTTTCCGGACGTAAAGAACTTAAAGATGCTCTAGTTGGAACAGTTGATAACAATATAGCCGAACAAATTATGAATTCCAGAAATATAGGGGCTTTAAGTTTGGAATTGGCAATGTTGGCAGCAGGTAAGTTAGATGCAATAATCAGCAAAGGAAACAACATTGAAGCGTATGCTGCTGGCTTGTTACTGGTAAAAGAAGCTGGCGGATATGTATATGAGTATGAACAAAAAGATATTCGTACTGATAATCAAGAAGCAATTTTGCAAAGCGGAAACTTAATTGCTGGAAATGCAGAAATTGCACCAAAATTGTTTGTTGCGTTGCACAAATAATAAAAAATATTTTAGGGAGGCTTTCATGAAGAGAAGAATAAAACAAGTGCTTATTGCTTTAGTTATCAGTTGGTTGGCATCAAACAACTCTATTGCAAATGAAAACGTCATTGTTGATCTGTCTGTGTTAGATAATTTGGATATCAATACAGTAACTACCTCATATTCTTCTCAAAAGCCGCTATTTCCAATTGTAAAAAAGCAACCTAAAATAAAGAAAAAGGATATAAAAAAGCAAGCTGTGGCAAAAAAGACTAAACCGCATCCACAGCCTAAGTCGCAGCAAGAATTAAAAAAACAGGATGTAATTGAAAAAAAACAAGAGCAACCTAAACAGATACCATTTGTAGAAAGTAATGAAGATGTTGTTGTCGTTGATGTTGAGCCTGTTACAAATCATCAACAAGTTAAACAAATGTCTCCTTCAGATAATCAAGAAAAAATGCCAAATATGGAGAAAGAATCTGTTGTAGAACAACAATTATCTGCAAATGAGACTCCAAATACATCATCCAATACTGTTGAAAAAGATAGCAAGTCGGCTCCAACACTATTGGTGGATGAAAACAAAGTTGCTCCTACTAAAACAACTTCCACTTTATTAATTTTTTCTCCAGATGTTGATCAATTAACCCCTGAACAGCAAAACCAAATTGATTTAGCAATTGCAAATTTTGAAAATCCTATACAAAATAAAATAGCTATATACGCCTATAATCTTGATGATGGTATAGATACCTTCAAAAAGAAAAGAATTAGCTTAAATAGAGCTGTTGCAGTTAGAAGTTATTTATTACCTAAAGGGTACAAAAATTTTAGCATTAAGGTCATAAACATTGATGAAACTATCAATAAAGCCAATATGGTCGAGCTAGAAGAATTAAAAAATTAAAAAAATATTTAAATAATGCTTGCCTTATTCGATTCAGTAATGTATAAGGGCATCAAAATAGTCTTTTAATGATTGGATTTAGGAGTTTTAAGATGAAAAAAGATATTCATCCAGATTATCATGAAATTACCTATGTAATGACTGATGGTGAAAAAGTTAAAGTTCGCTCTACCTTAGGTAAGGCTGGCGATGTAATTAATTTAGAAGTTGACCCAAAATCTCACCCAGCTTGGACTGGTGTTCGTCGTTTAGTTGATACAGGTGGTCAATTATCTAAGTTCAAAAACAAATTTGGTGCTTTTGGTCTGAAGACTGGTGACGAATAATTAATAAATGCTTAGCAATTTATTAACCTGCCTTTATTATAATTAAAGGCAGGTTTTTTTATAGGATTTAGCGATGATTAAAATTGCGCATTATGAAGTTTATATTGATAGAGGTGCCGGATGGCAACTTGAAGGACGCTTTGCTGCTGAGCAAAGACAAGAAGCGTTTGGTTTGGCAAAAGAAAAAGAAGCCGAAAATCATAAAGTTAAAATAATTAAAGAAATTTTTGATGTTCAAGACAATTCTTATCAAGAAAGTGTTGAGTATGTAAGCAATCTGGGGGGCATCAAAAAGAAAGGTAACAAAAACAACTGGTCAATCGAAACGAATGACGAAAATATAACCGATAAAATTCCAGAAATTAAAACTATGGTATCTCGCACTAGTATACCCGGAGCAATAATAAAATTAATCTTGCTTATTGTCATAAGTCTTGTTTTTGCAAATTTATTTGTAAGCCTAATGTTTCCAATCTTGGAAAAATTTATTCCAGAAGAAAATAGCCGACCGGTTTTATTTGGAATATTTTTTGTTGTATTTTTGGCTATGTCAGTACCACTGTTGCTGAAAAGTTTGCCATGGTATATATTTATTGAAAAACAAAAACTCCCCAAGGAAATAAAGGAACAAAAATTTTATACTAAGGCTGAAAATTTAATTCAAGCATATAACATTAATTCTAATAAAGATCCAATTATGGCAACGGCTTATCCTGAAGCCCCATTAGAATATAAACAATATGTTATATCTTTCTTAAGTGAAATAATATCTCATCTTGAAGAACAAAATGCTCTTCAAAACAGATTTTTAAGAATGGGTATAAAACTAATGATTTTTGGAGGTTGTTTGGAATTAGCAAGATATAGCGGCCTGAAAATGTCTGAAACCAACTCTATGCTTTATGGCGCTTTGAAAATAATTGATGGCGACAAGGCTGATCTTGAAGCGTTTTACGAAGCAAAAAAGACCTACGCCGATAATAAAATTGCCATTTTTTTGACTGGTGTTGGTGCAAATCTTATGTCACAAGTAATTTCCGGATTGCCAATTTCAGATAATTTGCTAAATGTTGCTTATGGAAAATGGGCTGCTCAAGATAAAGAGCCAAAATTTGAACCCAAACCAATTGATGCTCCTAATAATGTCCCTGAAGACGTACACTCATCTACCGATATTGTAAAAAATTGTTTAGTTAGCCTTAAAAGTGACCTTAAATTTATGGATAATGCTATTCCTAACCAAGAACAAACCGCAACAAATGTAAGTGAACAAATTCGCAATATTGTACATAATCTGCAAAACAAATATTCAGGAATCAATGTTATTGAATATGGAGGAATAACCACAATACGATTCAATAAAGTGAATAGCGCTTTTACATTTGCAGAAGAATGCTTAAAGGATATCTCAGCATACCAAGAAGAGCTTGGAAATGAAAGCTTGTTGATGCGCAATTGTATTGCTATAATTCCATATAAACCCAATGAAGAACCAAATTTAAGTAATTATTTAGCAGATATGTTTGAACATATATATAATAATGAAATTGTTATTAGCAAAGAAATAAAAGAAAGTCTTAAACCTAATAGCTATAATCTTGATTTTTTAGGTGAAAAGCCTTTTAAGTCTTTTGATAAAAACGAAGAGCTATATAAATTATTGACCCAATAAAATCTAAAATATGTTGTTTTTTAGATAAAATAATGCTATACTAGTAAAGTATGTTAGGGAGAAAATAGATGTCTAGTATCGATAGTTTGAAAAGCTCTGCATTGGGAGAAACCTCTGCAAAAGCTTGGGAAAAATATGTTACAGATATGAATGATATTGATGAGACCTTTGCTAATGCAAGAGATCTTGGTCAATTACGCCTTAATTACTCTCGTATTACTGCTGTTGGTGAATTATCTAATAATGATTCTGTTGATACTTACAAAACAACAGTTGTTAGTAATCGTGGAAAATTAGCAATATCAGTTAGAAATACTAATGGTGATGATAAAGTTCTTGATTTATCAAAGTATGAAAACTATATCAATGACCTAAAAAAACAGCTAGATCCTGAGGGTTATGCAAAAGAACAAGAAGAAAAACTTAAAGCACAAGCAGAACAGGCTCTTTTGGAAACAACTGCTCCTGGTATGAAAATTGAAGTATACTTTACCGACAAGTATGGACGCCAACACTTGATTGCGAATAGTGCTGCCGAAAAAGATAGTAAAGAATATGAAAATATGAGTGCCATGCTCAAAGGTGAATATGCCGCTCAACAAGGTGATTATTACATTAAAGTAACTCGTGATGATGAAACTCCAACTTCTGAAAATATGTCCTATGCTCTACAGCTAAATATGGGAAGTGGTTTTAAGCACGACTATGTAGCAATTGAGCAAAAATCTGAAGATTCTAAAAATAAAACAACCAGCAAAATTGCTCTTACATCATCTAACGGGACATTATCTGCGGTTAATGCTTTGCAAATTCAGGCTAGCAAATACCAAGCAACCGCACAAATGTTAGAGGTTGGGTACTTAAATATGGCAAATATTTATAATAGTTATAATAAGGGCTAAAAAAACTCTTGTATATTATGTAAAGAAAAACTATCCTAAGGATAGTTTTTTGTTTTATATAGAAAGGAATTTAATTATGACAGCACCTCTTATGCCTCGAGCTACTGCGGTTTGGTTGGTTGAAAATACAACTCTTTCTTTTCGTCAGATATCTGTATTTTGTGAAATTCATGAATTAGAAATTCAAGCTATTGCTGATGGTGATGTTTCCGGCAATATCAGAGGATTGTCTCCTATTGATAATGGTCAGTTAACATGGGAAGAAATTCGTCGTTGTGAAGCCGATAACAAGGCAAACCTTCAAGCAAATAAAATGGAGCGCAATGTTAAAGAACGCAACCAAAAAACAAAAAAAGTCTTGTCCCCATCACAACGTCAAGATAAACCCAATGCTATTGCATGGGTAGTTAAGAACTGCCCTCAACTCAAAGACAGTCAAGTCACCAAATTGATTGGTACGACCAAAGCTACAATTGAGGCTATTCGTAACGGAACTCACAAAGATATGGCCAATATTAAACCTAAAAATCCAGTTACAATTGGCCTTTGTACCGAACAAGAATTAGAGAAAGCTTTGATTGCTGCTCAGCCAAAACCGGTTAAAGAAAAAAAAGCAAAAAAAGCAAAAAAAGCAAAAAAAGTTGTTACAAAAAAGGCTACTGTTAAGAAAAAATCTGCTACCCAAAAGACCAAAACAAAAAAAACAGCTAAGAAGAAAAGCACAACAAAAAAGACTGTAACTAAAAAGACAACAACAAAAAAATCTAAAAAACTAGCAAACTAATTATGACTATAGAAGGGGCTTGGGAAACTAAGCCCCTTTTTTAATGTTCTGAACAATTACATTTTCCTGTTGATAAGATTATATAATAGTAGAACTATCATCTTAGAATGATT
>JAZNVJ010000171.1:0-25341 GCA_045592765.1 Alphaproteobacteria bacterium
GAAATACCTTCACCATACATAATGTCAAAATCAATAACTTTGAACGGAGGAGCAACTTTGTTTTTAACGATTTTGACTCTTGTTTGGCTGCCGATAATATCTTCTTTATCTTTAATTTTGCCGATACTGCGAATATCTATACGGACAGAAGCATAGAATTTGAGGGCATTACCGCCGGTAGTGGTTTCCGGATTGCCAAACATTACACCGATTTTCATACGAATTTGGTTGATGAAAATAACCAAAGTGTTAGAGCGAGCAATAGTAGAGGTGAGTTTGCGCAATGCTTGGCTCATTAGCCTTGCTTGCAAACCCATATGCGAATCGCCCATTTCACCTTCAAGTTCAGCCTTTGGAACAAGAGCAGCAACCGAATCGACAACTAAAACATCAATTGCACCTGAACGAACCAATGTATCGGTTATTTCGAGAGCTTGTTCACCGGCATCAGGTTGAGAGATGAGGAGGTTTTCAATATCTACGCCGATTTTTTTAGCATAGGACGGGTCTAAAGCATGTTCAGCATCAATAAATGCACAAGTTCCGCCATTTTTTTGCGCTTGAGCAATTACACTCAAGGCGAGGGTAGTTTTTCCGGAACTTTCGGGACCATATATTTCCACAATACGTCCACGAGGGAGACCGCCAATCCCAAGCGCCATGTCAAGTCCGAGAGAACCGGTGGGGATTCCTTCAATATCAACATGAGCATTATCTTGTCCCAATCTCATAATAGAGCCCTTACCAAAAGCTTTTTCTATTTGACTGAGAGCCGCATCCAGAGCTTTATCTTTATCCATTTTTATATTCCTCGATAGTTGTTGTTATTTGCAGTATGTTCTATTTTTGTTCTTTTGGCAAGAACTTTTTTGCATAATATTTATTTTTTTTGTTAGGACGAGGTTTCTGATAGTCAAAAACCTTTAGTTCTCTTTGTTTGGGGAGGTTTTGTTCTTTAAATTCTCCGATGGCAGCGGTAATAACAGCTCCAAAAATAACCGCAGCCCAAATAAGATAAAGCCAAACAAGCATTATCGGAATAATCGCCAAAGCTCCATACAAAACATTATAAGTGTTGGTAGAAGCCAAGAAGAAACTAAACGATTTGCGTAAAATTATAAATAATATTGTTGCTACAAATGCGCCTAAAAAGGCGTGGAAAATATTTACCTTTTTGTTAGGAACTAAAATATATAATAACATTAAGGCGAGAATGGTTAATACGTTGGGTAGGAAGGCACTAAAATATACTTGTGTTCCTTTAATGGCATCGGGCATAAAATTTTCTAAAGCATAGACATAACCGCGCATGGAAAAAGCTGTTCCAAGCAGAAGCGGACCTAAGGTTATAACTGTCCAATAAAGGGTGATTTTGGTTTTAATATTGCGAGCTTTGTAAATCTTAAATATGAAGTTTAGGCTGTTTTCAATGGTTGAGAGCAATAAAATAGCGGTAACCGCAATACCTATGACACCAACGGTGGTTAGTTTGGCAGTTGCAGATACAAAATCGGTAAAGTATTGGCTTATTTCTTCTTCTAAATTAGGTACAACATTTTGCAAGAGTAACAATTGTATTTGATCTCTGATTTCAGAAAATACCGGAAAAGCAGAAAAAATAGCCAATCCAATAGCCAATAATGGTACTAGGGCAATCAGTGAAGTATAGCTTAAGGATGATGCTACTCTTAAAATAGTGTCACCTTTGGCGCGCAAAAACAAAAAAATGATGAAGTTTTTTGCGATTTGCAGTTTTTCTTTGAGCCACTTAAATGCTAAGTTATGCATAATTAAAAAGTCCTATAAAAAAAGATGTTTACAAAGCGAGTCAAATTTTATAGAACTCTAATTAATAATTCAAGCGATTTAATTGGATTGTTAATTGTGTGAAAAAATATAATAAAGGATATTGTAATGACTGAAAATACTGCTCTTATGGTCGGAAAAAGAGGTTTGATAATGGGGCTTGCCAATGATAAATCCATTGCATGGGGAATAGCTCAAGCATTAAATGCTCACGGAGCACAAATTGCAATTTCTTATCAAAATGAAACTTTGGAAAAACGTGTGCAACCATTAGCCGCACAACTGGATAAAGAGCCTTTATTAATAAAATGTGATGTTTCTGATTCGGCAAGTGTTGAAGCTTGTTTTAAAGAATTGGGCGAAAAATGGGGCAAGATAGATTTTTTGGTGCATGCAATTGGTTTTTCTGATAAGAATCAGCTCAAAGGACGCACAATTGACACCACTCGTGACAATTTTAAGATGACTATGGAAATTTCTTGTTTCTCATTTATTGAGGCTTGTAAATATGCATCTCCGTTGATGAATGAAGGAGGAAGTATTGTTACTTTGAGTTATATGGGTAGTGAAAGAGTATTGCCAAACTATAATATTATGGGTGTGGCAAAAGCTGCTTTGGAGGCATCTGTTCGTTATGCCGCTACCGATATGGGAGCTCAAGGAGTTAGAGTTAATGCGATTTCTGCCGGACCGATTAAAACTTTGGCAGCATCGGGTATTGGTGATTTTCGTAAGATTTTACATTGGAATGAGTTTAATGCTCCGTTGCAACGTAATATTACTCAAGAAGAAGTCGGAATGGTAACTTTAGGTTTGTTGTCAGCTTGCGGTAGTGGTATTACCGGTGAGGTTATTCACGTTGACTGCGGATATCATACCGTAGGTATGTTAAATATCAACCGAACCAAAGAAATCGGTGAAATGCTGATAAATGATTAGTAAATATTAGCTTGTAAGGAAATGCCCGTTTATTTAACGGGCATTTTATTTGATGTGTTATATATTACTTCGCTCAATAAATCGTCTTAATGTGCTCCGTTGCACATCTAAAATTTTGGCAATTTCAGTTTTTGAAATGCCTTTAGATAACAAATTGTATACTTTTTTAGTGTTTTTAGAGAGTTTTAGTTTTTGTGATTCTGCGGCCAAAGGTCGACCAAGCTTTTTTCCGGTTGCTTTAAGGTTTGCTAAAGATGATTTTGTGCGTTGAGAAATTAAGTTTCTTTCTATTTCTGCAGCTAAACCAAAAGCAAACGCTAAAACTTTTGATTGTATGTCATTGCCTAAACGATAATTTTCTTTCAAAGTCCAAACCTGACAATTTTTAGTAAGACAAATTTCTAAAATACGCATAACTTCAAGGAGTGAACGTCCAAGTCTTGATATTTCAGAAGCTATTAAGATATCATTTTCTTGTAAATCATCTAGTAGATTGCCTAATTTTCTTTTTTTTAGAGTTTTTCTTGATGATATTTTTTCTTGAACCCATTTGTCTACTTTTAGATTGTGTAATTTTGTATATTGTTCAATTTCAAAACGTTGATGTTCTAAGCTTTGTTTATTAGAACTAACTCTAATATAACCGATAACAGTCATAATATTTCTCCATTAAAATTAAAAACATTTGGTCATTTTAATAGAACGTTTGTGACCGGAAAATGAAAAATATAAAATAGCATAATAGAATCATTACAACCTGTTGATTTTATTTGTTTTTGATTTTCTGTACAAAATTTGCAATAAATTGAATTTTCGGTTGATTTTAACGTTGGTTTATGGTACTATATGTTTGAATAAAGCTTTTATTTTAAGGGAGACTATTACAATGAAATATAAAGAAGCTGATAAGGATATAAAAGATTATGCTATAGAAGCGTATGGACTTGCAGTAGAAAAAGTGTATTTTGGATTATCTTCTGGTTCTTCTTGGGAGTTTGAAACCGGAATGAGCAGTCTAAGTTTTTTTGATAAAATATTGAATAAAGACCCCCGTTATGGAAACATGTGGCGTTGTATTGCTGCAGATAGATTAGACTTATATAATAATGGTAGATATGCGATGCATCCGTATGCAGATAACGAAGAAAATCACGAATATATTAAAAAGTTTTTTAATTATGCTGTCCGTAATCTTTATAAAATATCACGTGAAATTGAAATTTTTAAGAAACGTGAGTACCACGATTATTCAGATGATCCTAATGTTCAAATTATTGATTTTTTACATAGTTATGCAAGAACTAAAATCCAATTTGAAAAAGAAGGAAAACAAATTTTTGAACCAGAAATTTTTAAAGAATATCCGTTTTTAGAAGAATATATGGAAGGAGCTGTTTTATTTGAAAAATTTGCTGAAAAAGTAGAAATTTTAAATAAAAAAGATAATATTTCAACTAATGAATTGGAAGAATTAGTCGGATATGTTGCAGAAGCATATGCAATTAGAGCTAGTGACAAAGATAAAGCTATGCCGGAAATGAATAGGTATTTTGTAGAGATAAAACACCATGCAAAAAATGTTTTTAACGCATTGAAAAGTCAACCTAAAATGTTTGAAGAAGTGAAAGCAATGTGTTTTGATAAATTTGAAGAAATTATACCTCAAAGTGAAAAAAACAAGCAAGATTACAATATGAACCAAGAAACATCAAAGAAGCTTGAAGACAAACAGAAATGGCTGGAAGAAAAGCAGAAATGGCTGGAAGAAAAGCAGAAGTTGTTTGACGAAAAGGTAGAACAATATCAACAATCCGAAGCATCAAGTGTAAATGCGAATGAAGATATTGCAAATATGACGGATACACAAAGAAAAGCAAATTTTGATGCTAAGCATAAATTGATGAAAGAACATCCGGTTATGCTTGAAGCTTGTCTAAGCTCGATGTGTATGTCATATCATATGACAGAAGATAAGAAAGCTAAGCTCCAAATGCTTGCAGATTTATATTCTATTCGTAAGGGTGGGGAAACTAATAAAGATAAACGAGAAATGGCAAAAGCATTTCAACGTGTTTTAGAGCGTACTCCGAGTTTGAAAGAAAATGAAAATTTAGTTGCTCTAAGCAAGATTGATGTTCCTTTGCATCAGCCAACTAAAAGTGTCAAAAAACAAGTGGCGAGATAAAATACCTGTGTTATAAGCTTATTTTATGGTTGAGTAATAGCGCAAAAAGAATTAGGATAAAGGCCATTGTTTAATGGCCTTTATTTTTTTGGGGTTTGCTATGCCGGAAATAAAATCTCCTTTTCCACGCAACAAGATTAGTATGCGTAAGTATATTTCAACCAAAATTTTGCTCAAATCATTGCTATATGCTTTTGCGATTTTCGGACTTTTGTTTGTGATGTTGCTATTTGCGGTTTCCGGTTTAATTGCAAATGGACGTCAAAGTACAAAAATGCCATCAAGTGCTATTTTAACCATAGATTTTGACGGTTTTTACGGTGAAATTGTCAGAGATAATTTGTTAACAGAAGTTACGGCAATAAGTCCGATGAGTTTTCAAGACTTATTAAAATCCATTGCTTATGCATCAATAGATGATAGAGTTAAGGCTATTGCTGCCCGTATCAGCTATTCTAACTTGGGGTTGGCTCAAACAGAAGAGTTGCGTGTGGCAATAAAGCGTTTTAAGGAAAGTGGCAAGAAAGCTTATATTTTTGCTCCCGGTTTTGGAAATATGGGGGGCGGTACTTCAGAATATCATTTAGCAACAGCGTTTTCAGAAATAACTATGATGCCAAATACTGAATTATGGCTTACCGGTGTTGCTTTAGAAGTTCCATTTTTCAGAGGTGCGTTGGATAAAATCGGAGTAACACCGGAGTTTTTTACTCGTTATGAATATAAAAATGCGATGGCATCGTTTACCGATAAGAAGGCTTCTAAAGAATTTGCTTATAATATGGATGCTTTATTAACAAGATTAAACGGAAATATACTTTTTGAAACACTATCTTCAAGATTAGAGAAACATAATAGCGATTTAATGATGGAAATTTTGGATGGTGCTCCATATATGGCCGAAAAAGCAAAAGAGCTCAAATTGATAGATAATATTGCCTATGAAAGTGATTGGAGTGAAAAAATTCAAAATGAGCATAAAGGCAAATTTATAGATGTTATATCTTATATGTCAAATATATATCCGATTAGAAACGGTAAAAAAATTGCGGTTTTGGTGTTGGAAGGAGCTTTGGTTGATGTTTCCGGTGCTGCCGGATTTGCCGATGGAGAAATCAGCTCAGCTCAAGTATTGGCACAGATTGAGGAAATAAGAGAAGATAAAAATGTTGTCGGAGTGTTGGTAAGGGTAAATTCTCCGGGAGGAAGTTATAATGCTGCTAATGAAATTTGGTATGCTTTAAATAAATTGAAAAAAGATAAAAAAATACCTTTAGCGGTATCAATGGGAGATTATGCGGCATCAGGCGGATACTTTGTTTCTTTGGCGGGAGATAAGATATTTGCCGATAAAAATACCATTACCGGATCTATCGGTGTTTTGGGCGGAAAATTTGCTTTGCCGAAGTTGTGGGAAAAATTGGGAGTAACTTGGAAGCAATTCGGTTTTACGCAAAATGCCGGAATTTCAAGTCCTAACTTTATGTTTAACAAAACACAAAAATCAGCAATAAACAAAGCATTAAACAATGTATATAAAGATTTTACTTTAAAAGTTTCACAAGCCAGAAATATACCGATGAAGGATTTAGATAAGCTTGCCAGAGGAATGGTTTTCCCCGGATCGGTTGCTGTTGATGTTGGTTTGGTTGATAATGTTGGAGGATTTGAGGATGCTTTGAATTTTGTAGCAGATTCTGCAGGATTAAAACAAGGTGATAAATTTGTATTAGATGTGTATCCTCGTCCTCGTAGTTTACAGCAAAAAATTGCCGAGCTTATTAGTGGTTCGCCAATGATTAAAACTCAGAAATTAAAAACTGAATTAGGACTTGATATTAAGGGAATAAATATGCTAAAACTTTGGCAATATGATGCAGTATTACCATTGGTAATTAATGATTAGAGGTGAAAATATGGCTATAGATAATGATATGGTTAAAAAAGTTGCTTTTCTTTCTCGTTTGAAAATTGAGGAAGAAAAAATTGAAGCAACTAAAGAAGAGTTTAATAAAATATTGAACTGGATTGGTCAACTTAATGAAGTTGATACCACAGGGGTTGAGCCTTTGGTGTCGGTTAATGATTGTTGTTTGCAAATGCGAAAAGATGAAATTTGTGATGGAAATCAGGCGGAACAAATATTGTCCAATGCTCCAATGAAAGAATATGGATATTTTGCAGTGCCTAAGGTGGTGGAATAGGCGTTAACTGAGGAAAATAAAGATGAGTGAATTAACAAAATTAACAATTGCTCAAGCAAAAGAATGTTTGAAAAATAAAGAATTTAGTGCTGTTGAGTTAGTTGAAGCTTATGCAGCTAAAATGGATGAGGGAAGAAAATATAACGCATATGTTTGCGAAACTGTTGAGCTGGCAAAAGAACAAGCTAAACAAAGCCAAATAAAGCTTGATAAAGGCGAGGGCGGAAATTTAGAAGGAATACCTTTGGGAATTAAGGATTTATTTTGTACTAAAGGCATTGCTACCACTGCATGTTCTGAATTTTTGAAAGGATTTGTACCTCCTTATGAATCAACAGTTAGCGCCAAATTGCTTGCTGATGGAGCCAGTTTTTTAGGTAAGCTCAATTTGGATGAATTTGCGATGGGTGGCAGTAATGAAACCTCTGCATTCGGACCAGCTATCAATCCTTGGAGTAAAGATATTTCGCTTGTTGCCGGAGGCTCATCCGGTGGCTCGGCTGCGGCTGTGGCAGCGGAAATGTGTGCCGGAGCAACCGGAACGGATACCGGTGGTTCTATTCGTCAACCTTCGGCATATTGCGGGGTTACGGGTATAAAACCAACTTATGGCAGATGTTCTCGTTATGGTATTATTGCTTTTGCATCATCTTTGGATCAAGCCGGACCAATAGCAAAAGATGTTAGAGATTGTGCAATTATGCTTAATTCCATGGCCGGATATGACGCTAAGGATTCCACCTCAGCAAAAGTAGATGTGCCTGATTTTGAAAAGTTTTTGGGTGGCGATATTAAAGGAATGAGAATTGGTATTCCTAAGGAATATCGTGTTGACGGGCTGGATAAGGAAATTGCCGCATATTGGGATAAAGCGGCTGAAATGCTCAAAGCCAGAGGTGCTGAAATTGTGGAAATATCTTTACCGCATAGCAAATATGCTTTGGCAACTTATTACATTATTGCACCGGCAGAAGCTTCGGCAAATTTGGCAAGATATGATGGTTTGCGCTTTGGTAATCGAGTGGATGGAGATACATTGGATGAGATGTATATCAATTCTCGTACCAACGGATTTGGCAAAGAAGTGAAAAAACGCATTATGGTTGGTACTTATGTACTATCTGCCGGATATTATGATGCTTATTATGTAAAAGCGCAAAAAGTACGCCGTTTGATTCGTAATGATTTTATGAATGCTTTTGAAAAATGTGATGTTATTTTAACTCCTACTGCACCGGTTGCTGCATTTGCAGTTGGTGATAAATCTATGCAAAATGACCCGATTGCGATGTGGTTGAATGATATTTTTACGGTATCGGTTTCTTTATCCGGTTTGCCGGCAATGAGTTTGCCTGTTGGTCTTAATAAAGAAGGATTGCCTTTGGGAATGCAAATAATCGGAAAAGCATTTGATGAGGCAAATCTATTTAAGGCAGCTTATGCGTTAGAAGAAGATGCAAATTTTAAGGGAGCTAAATAATGAGCGGAATGATTTTAAAAGGTAATACCGGTGATTGGGAAATTATTTGCGGGCTAGAAATTCATTGCCAAATTATTTCTAAGTCGAAGATTTTTTCTGGAGCATCAACTCATTATGGGGCTGATATAAATGAAAATGTATCTTTTGTAGATGCCGGAATGCCCGGAATGTTGCCGGTTTTGAATGAAGAATGTGTGCGTCAGGCAATCAAGACCGGATTGGGGCTTAATGCCAAAATTAATAAACGTTCGGTTTTTTCTCGTAAAAATTATTTTTATGCTGATTTACCACAAGGTTATCAGATTACCCAATTTGAATATCCGTTGGTAGGTGAGGGAGCTGTAAAAATTGATTTGGAAGATGGAAGCAGTAAGGAAATCGGTATTGAGCGGATTCATATTGAGCAAGATACCGGTAAATCAATTCATGATATTTCGCCAACTAAAACATTTTTGGACTTTAATCGTGCCGGTGTAGGGTTGATGGAAATTGTTACCAAACCTGATTTTCGTTCACCTGATGAGGCCGGAGCATTTTTGCGTAAGTTAAGAACAATAGTGCGTTATTTGGGAACTTGTGACGGTAATATGGATGAAGGATCTATGCGTTGTGATGCTAGTGTTTCCATTCGTCCGGTCGGAAGTTCTGAATTGCGTCCGAGAGCAGAGATTAAAAACGTTAATTCAGTTAAATTTGTAATGCAGGCCATTGAGTTTGAAGCAAATCGCCAAATGCAGATATATGAGAGCGGTGGAGAGATAGAACAACAAACTCGTTTATTTGACCAGACCACCGGTGAAACCAGATTTATGCGTAGCAAAGAGTTTGCTCATGATTATCGTTATTTTCCGGAACCGGATTTGTTGCCTTTAGATTTAAGCGATGAATTTATTGCAGAAATTAAGTCCGGATTGGTAGAATTGCCGGATGCCAAAAAAGAACGTTTTGTTCAAGATATGGGCTTAACTCCTTATGATGCAACGGTTTTAAGCGAAGATAGAGAAACGGCTGAATGGTTTGAGAAAGCAGCCAAAGGGCATGATGCCAAGAAGGTTGCCAACTGGATGATGGGTGATTTTTTTGCAATGCTGAATGAGAAAAAAATTACCTTGGCAGAAAGTCCGATTTCTCCTGAGAATTTGGGAGCTTTGGTAGAATTAATTACTTCTGATGTTATCAATGGCAAAACTGCAAAAGATGTTTTTGCAATTATGGCAGAAACCGGAGATAATCCTGAAAAAATCGTTGAGGAAAAAGGCTTAAAACAAGTAACCGATACCGGAGCTATTGAAAAAATTATTGATGAAGTTATAGCTTCTAATCCGGCTAATGTAGAAGCATATAAGGGTGGCAAAACCAATCTTATGGGGTGGTTTGTCGGACAAGTAATGAAAGCGTCTCAAGGAAAAGCCAATCCTGGGGTTGTAAATAAAATTTTGCAACAAAAGCTTTTGTAGTTATTAATAGAGGGCTTGGAAAACCAAGCCCTTTTTTTGTTAATATAATTAGCTGATTGTTAATCTTAATATCCAAAGTACTGAATATAGATAAATATTGTTGCTAAGCCGACGGTTAATAAAGTTACCGGAATTGACCATTTCATAAATCCTAAGAAACTGATAGGAGTTCCTTGTCGTGATGCCATTCCGGCGACGATTACATTAGCTGATGCACCAATTAAGGTAGCATTTCCGCCAAAACAAGCTCCTAATGATAATGACCACCATATCGGCATCATAGTTTCTCTTCCTCCTAAAGCTTCTTCCATAGATTTGAGCATTGGTATCATTGTAGCAACAAAAGGAATGTTATCAATTGCACCGGATACAACAGCGGAAATCCACATAATCAACATACTGGCTTTGGCAATGCTACCCTCAGTTAACTCTATGAATTTATGTCCGAGCATTGATAAAACACCGGTTGCCTCAAGTCCGTAAACAATTACAAATAATCCGGCAAAGAAAAATATAGTTGTCCAGTCAACCAAAGCAAAGATTTGCTCTACTTTGTGATCACGTTCATCATGTTTATCACCAATCGTATAAAGCAAAAGGAGTAATGATCCTCCGGCCATAGCAATAGTACCATTGGCAATATGAAAATGTTCTGCGCTAATAAATCCAAAAATTACAGCAAGCAATACACTCAGTGATTTAATAAGCAAAGATTTATCGGTTATGCTATCAGCCTCGTGCATTTGCATAATTTTTTGGCGACGTTGCGGAGTCGATATCAATCTTCTGCCATAGAAAAAGTCAAAAATTCCGGTCAAGACAATCATACACAAAATTACAATCGGAGTTAGTTCTTTTAAGAAGTCAGTAAAAGATAAGTTGATTGCTGAACCGATAAGAATATTTGGCGGATCGCCAATAAGGGTTGCTGTTCCACCGATATTAGAAGCAAATATTTCTACCAACAAAAAAGGATATACCGGAATACCGAGTTTTTTTGTAATCTGAAAAGTAACCGGAACGATTAATAAAACAGTAGTAACGTTATCTAAAAATGCTGAGAAAACAGCGGTTACAATACCTAAAACAATCAAAATTCCTCTAGGGTTGGCATGAACTTTTTTGGTTGCCCAAATCGCTACGTACTGAAAGATTCCGGTTTTTTCGCAGATGCCAACAATCATCATCATACCAATAAGCAAAGCAAGGGTATTGAAATCAATTCCCTGAAATGCTTGTGCTTGAGTTAAAATGCCAGCAAATATCATTATAGATCCGCCAAGCAGAGCAACAACAGCACGATTAAGTTTTTCGGTAAATAAAATCACATAAGCAATTATCATAATTGCCGCAGCAACTATTTTTGCATCTATACCCCAAACCAGATTTGGAACAGTGAGTAATTCTGTTGTATGCATAATAAATCCTTTATATTATTTATATCATCAGCTAATATAGTCATTAAAATTATAAAATTGTATTAAATTAAATAAGTTTTTTTATAACCGAGAATGTATATGTTATTTACGATTAATATGATTGATTGCTCCATAAAGAGTGTCAATTTCTTGTTTGGTTAATTGATTGCGAGTGAAAATATTACGAAGATTTATAATCATTTTTTCTTTTTTTTCATCCAATTTAAATGCTCCGCAATCGGTTAGCAAACTTTCAAAATGTTCACAAAATTTAATAATTTTTTCTTTATCGGCTATTTCGGTATGATTGGTAACAAATTTGGATGCGGTCATTTCTTTTTGAGTTTTATAATACTCGTAACCAATCAACAAAACCGCTTGTGATAAATTTAGTGAGCAATGCTTCGGATTGAGCGGAATATTAATAATAGCATTTGCCAAACAAACATCATTATTATTTAATCCGGTACGTTCCGGACCGAATATAATACCGCATTTTAGTTCTTGATTACATAATTTTGCAGTATGTTGCATTGCGTATTCTGCGCTCAATACCGGTTTTATTTGGTCTCGATGACGGGCTGTAGTTGCTGCAGTCCATTGCAAATCTGAGATTGCTTCTAAGGTTGAAGCGTAAGTTTTAGCATTATATAAAATTTCTTCAGCATTAGAAGAAGCGGCAATAGCTTTGTCAGATAAATGATTTTCTCTGGGTTTTACCAAACGTAATTCGCTTAAACCGCAATTCATCATTGCTCTAGCAGTCATTCCGATATTTTCCGCCATTTGCGGTTCTATTAATATTATGCAAGGAGACATAGTTTACTCGGTGGTGTTTGTTGGTTGAGTGTCAGTTTCTTCAATTGTAGTCGGTTTTGGAGATAAAAGAGCTTTAGCTTTTTCCGTAGTATCAAGATCTTGCAAATATGAATTTTGCATATATTTTTGAAAATCTTTACGGTTGTTGAGGTTTACATGTGGTTTTTTATATTTAATTTGTTCATTCTCAGGTTTGCCAAGGTTTTCTTGTCTAAGGCGTATCTTTTTTAAATTTTCAATGGCATTCATTAAATGTTTACGTTCAAGAACATCACTGTTAACAGCGGTGTTTTGAATGTTTTTCATTAGCCCTTTACGGATTTCAATTTTTTGTTCAGGGGTTAATTCCGTAGGTGTATGGAGGGGGACAATATTATTTGGTTGTTCTTGAGAAAGAGGTTGCGAAGTTTCAGTTTGAGCATTGCTTGTAAAAGAAAAAAAACAGATAAGCAGTAATGCATATAAGGGTAATTTATTCATTGTTATCTCCGCTTTTAGTCGGTGGAAATCAGGTCAATACTGTTAAAGAGCAGATTTTCAACATCTAAACCCGTACTATCTTCAAAAATATCTAACATTCCGGAAAACATTGTATCTAAAGGGTTGTTTCCATGTCCTAAGTTGTCATAATTTTCACGTAATTCGGCACCATATTCTTGAGGAAAGTTTTTGATGTTTTGGTCATAGCTTTCAGGGATTTTGTAGCCTAAACTACGAAGATGTTTGGTTATTTCAAGCATATTGTGACGATTTACTTCTGGAGCTATCATCTCTTGTCCTTGGGCATCACCAAAAGTGGTTGCTTCTCCGATATAGTTTAATTTTCCGTGATTGGCACTTCCTCTCCAAGTTTTGACACCGCTTTTATCTCTGGCTCTTGCCCAAGGGTCTACAGGTAATATATCACCATTGGTAGGGCCATTTTGGTATACGGGAGCTTTGGTTACGTCTGTTGAGGCAATGTTTTCTCCCATATATCCGTCATTGGGATTTGCCTCCCAAGGGTTGGCAGGAAGTTGGGCAGAAGCAACCGATGTTGCCAACAAGGATGCGGCAAATACTCCATATATATAGGTGCACTTATTCATCGAAGCCTCCTGCAACAATCTTATATTATTATAATAGCATAAAATTTAGCATATTAATAGTTACAAAATTGTTAAATGTGGCTTTTATTTTATTGATGCTTTTTTTATTTCTTGTTCCAGTTTTTCTAATCTGGATATTATGGGGTCTTTGTCGGAAGCGCATACACCATAAGGGGTAAATCCATTTTTGTGATTTGATTTTTTGGTGCTTGGATAAGCGGGTACTCCAATTACGGTTGTGTTGGGGCTAACATCTTTAAGAACTACGGCATTTGCTCCGATTTTAGCTCCGTTTCCAATGAGTATCGGACCTAATACCTGAGCTCCAGCGCCAATAACCACATCATCACCTATAGTGGGATGACGTTTGGTGGTTAATTTGCCATTTTTATTAAAGACACAAACGCCACCTAAGGTTACACCATGATATAATGTTACATTATTGCCGATTTCAGCAGTTTCACCAATAACAACTCCCATACCATGATCAATAACAAAGCATTTGCCGATTCGGGCGGCGGGATGAATTTCTACTCCGGTAAAGAATCTGGTGATTTGCGATAAAATACGAGCAGTTAATTTGAAGTTTTTGCGCCAAAGCCAATGGCAACCTCTATACATTATAATTGCTTGCAATCCGGCAGAGCAAAATAAAGCTTCAATTCTAGAGTTTGTTGCAGGATCTCGGCTGATTACAGCATCTATGTCTGAAAGAATTGTCTTGAATTTTGATTCCATTTTGTGATACATTCCTGAAAAATTAACAATTTATACAGTTTTAAAGTATATAATACACAAAAGTTATAATTTTAGGTTAAAGATAATGACAGAAGTTTTATTTAACGGTCACGCCGGTCGTCTTGAAGGGCGTTATCATCAAAGTGAAAATCCGGGAGCTCCAATAGCTCTTATTTTGCATCCGCATCCGCAATATGGCGGAACAATGAATAATAAGGTAGTCTATACCCTATTTAGTTGTTTTCAAAACTTGGGATTTTCGGTGTTGCGTTTTAATTTCAGAAGTGTGGGGCGTTCGGTTGGTGAGTTTGAAGATGGTCCGGGTGAGTTATCTGATGCAACGGTTGCTCTTGATTGGTTGCAATCAGTTAATCCGGAGGCTCGTCAATGTTGGGTGGCAGGTTATTCATTTGGTGCGTGGATCGGTTTGCAATTGTTAATGCGTAGACCTGATATTAATAATTTTGTTGCCGTATCTCCGCCGGCTAACGAAAAAGATTTTGCTTTTTTGGCACCTTGTCCGGCTCCAGGGCTTATTACTCAAGGGTGTGAAGATGAAATAGTAACCCCTTCAAGTGTAAGTAGTTTGGTAAAAAAATTAAACACTCAACGTAATGTTGCAGTTGATTATGCAATGGTTGAAGGTGCTGATCATATGTATAATAATCATCTGGTGGATTTGTATAAAATTACCGGACATTATATTATTGATGCTATGAAACGTAAATCTCCGGTGAAAAAACGTCGTGGTCGTCGTAAAAAATCTGAGATTGAAGAGGTTATGGAAGAAGAGCCGCTTTTAATAGAGAATGATTCCGATAAGGATGATTTTGGTGATGATGAGTAAAAAAAACAAACCGCTCGTTAAGAGCGGTTTAAATTTTATTCTTTATATGCGGCTCGTTTAATGCGATCATTTATTGCTAACCCTAAACCGTCCATAGGAATGGGAGATATTGCTATTCCACTATATTCATTATGGGTTTCGGCAATACGCATATAAGCAAATAAATTCGAAGCGGCTTCTTTCAAATCTGCGGTTGGACTTAGATTTAGCTGAGCACTGCTTACATTTCCAAAGCCGATAAAAAATTCATCTTTGTGTACATCTTCTTCAGCAACATTAATACGCATTGGCATTTTGGGGGCATAGTGTTTTAGTAATTGCCCCGGAGCACTGGGAAGGTTAGGATTACCGGATGACAAATAAACTTTTTCTCCGGTATATGCTTCAAGTTCTTCTTTGCTAAGCCCGCCGGCTCTAAGAATTATAATGTTGGGGGTAGTTAAGTTAATAATGGTGGTTTCTACCCCGATTGAGCAAGCTCCTCCATCTAAAATCATATCAACTTTGTTACCTAAACTTTCGGCAACATGTTGGGCTGTGGTAGGGGAAATACATTTGAATTTGTTGGCAGATGGAGCTGCAATCGGAGTGCCGGACAATTTTATCAGCTCTAATGCAACAGGGTGATTAGGCATTCTTACTGCAATATTTGGTAAACCGGAACATACTAAATCTAGAGAAGAATTATTGTCTTTTCTCTTAAGAACAAAAGTTAAAGGACCGGGCCAGAAATGTTTGGCCAAATCAATAATTCTGCTATCTGTTTGAGCATATTCAGCTAAAAAATCAATATCAGCAATATGAGAAATTAAGGGGTCAAATGATGGGCGTCCTTTGGCTGCAAAAATAGATGCTACAGCTTTTGCATTATATACGTCAGCGCCCAATCCATAAACCGTGTCGGTTGGAAAAGAGACTAATCCGCCATCTTTTATAATATTAGCGGCTTGCTTTATATTTTGTGGAGTGTTTTGATAAATGTTACTCATATTTATATAGGCCTAAAAAATCGTTGAGTGCCTCATGGCAAGTTTGGTAGTTATTTAGCACTTCAAAATCATTTTTGTCAATCAATTGATAAGAAAGAATTTGTTGGTTCCAACTAAAATAACAAACATCATCAAATCCTAATATTAAATGTTGTTCTTTATTGGGGTGATTAATGGCAATATTTTCAAATATAATGTCCATATCACTATTTTTTCTGGGATTAATGCCAAATAACCAGAAGTTATCTCCGGCAAGAGAATTGTATTGATGTAAAAATTTGATATAATCTTCCGGTATGCAAGGAAAATTATTAAGCTTAAGCTTGCGCTGATAGAGGATAATGTCTTGAGTTTCTATTCTTTTTCCGGTATAGGAGTTGCGTAGAAAAGAGATTTTATTTAGAATGTTCTGCATGCTTTTTTATAAATTTGTTTGGGTTGTTCAAATATTCTCGTTCTCGTTCAGGGTCACGTTTGATTTGAAATATCGGATCAAATCCACCAAAAAAAGCCAAATCATTTTTGAAGTCGTATCCATTGCGGAAATGAAGTAGACGATGATGAGGGTGAACAAAGGTTAGCATTGTGTTGGAAAAGTTGTTAGCTTTATGAAAATCTGGCATTTCTTTACAACGAAAGATGTTATTTTTATGATGAAAATTTAATAAAGGATCACAAATTCCTTTGCGCATATTTTGGCGTACGGTTTTGATGTATTCAGGTTTGTAGTGTAGTCTATGCATAACTTGTTTGAATTCAAATCCGTAGCAAGCTTCAAACATTTTTAGATTTTTGGAACGAGAACATTCAAAAGGAGGAGTCTTATTGTCTCTTTGTATATAATAAAGTATTTCGGAAAAATCAAAAAAATTCATCTTGGGAATAATTTCTGGCGGAATCTGCATTATTGCTAATTGATTGCGAACTTTTGCTCCGCAAGATGCGAAACTTTGGTATTTCTGCATTTCTAGCCAAGCAGGGGATAGGTCTAGATTATAATCTTTTGCATTATATGATGGGATTGTTGTTGAGGTCTCAGAGTTAAGCGTTTCTCCGATAATTTGTCTGGCACGAACATATTCTTCGGAATAATCGGTATCATCAGGGCGGCGAAATTTTCCGTCCCAATCTAGATGTATCATCCAATTTTCATCTCGTTTAAGTTCAAGGGTGTCTGGTTTGTTATGGTGTTCAATTAATTCATTGGCTTTGAGTAATAGGTTAATTTCAGCTTCTATTTGTGATAATGATTTTTTGCTGGTTCTTTTAGGTTGTGAGTGTTTATACTCGTTAATAATTTTGTGATCGTGTTTTTCTGTTAAATGATCTTCTTTTAGTTGGGCATTGGCGTGAGCATCTAATTTATCTCGCAAAGTTGCAACCAGCAATTTTTCAGATTGCCGTCTTTGTTCAATTTTGCTTTTGCTAAGTTTATGCATAGTTATTCCGTCTTTTGTTGTTATGCGAATTATAACTATTTTTGTCAAATTTTCTACTGCAAATTAATGTGTGTGGAGAAAAAATGATTTTTTTAAGCTTTTATAAGGAGATTTGCATTAAAATAAACAAAATATAAGTTTGATTATGGAGGTTAAGATGTTAGAAATATTGTTTAATAATGAACGAATCGTAGCAGGAGCAGTAAAAGTTATCGGAATAACCGAACAAAGCAGAATTAAATCCCCCTTTTTGACAGATGAGGAAAATTTATTATTGGCAAAAAAATCATTAGCAGACGGTTTTTGCGGAAAAGTAGGAAGTAGCGCAGAAATTATTACTAAAAAAGGAAAAACAATAGCTTTAGGTTTAGGTAAAAATCCAACAGAGTTTGATTTGCAAAATTGCGGAGCACATTTGGTAGCTAAGCTTTTTAAAGCAGAAACTGCAGTTGTGTGTATGGAAAAGTTTAAATCAATTAAGCTTTCTGAAACTGAAATTGCGCATAATTTGGCTTTTGGTATTTTGCTCGGCAGTTATCGATTTGATAAATATTTTACTACCAAAAAGACAGAAGATTATCCAAATTTGGAAAGAGTTATTTTTAAGATTAAGAATGCTGACAAAGTTAATGATGGTTTTAAAAAATATGCAGCATTGGCTAATGCGGTGCGTTATGGGCGTGATTTGTGTAATGAGCCGGCAAATTATTTAACTCCTGAAGTTTTTGCTGCCGATATTAAACGGTTGGAGTATTTGGGACTTGAGGTGGAAATTTTAGGTAAAAAAGAATTACAAGAAAAAAACTTCGGGTGTTTGCTCGCTGTTGCCAAAGGCTCTGCTTTAGAACCTAAAGTTGTAATTATTAAATGGAAGGGAAATCCTCAAAATGATAAGTGGGATTTAGCTCTGGTTGGTAAAGGTGTTACTTTTGATAGTGGTGGAATATCAATTAAGCCATCTTCCGGTATGGAAGACATGAAACAAGATATGACCGGAGCTGCGGTAGTGGTAGCTTCATTAAAAGCACTGGCATTGCAATGTGCTCACAAAAATATTATTGGTATTGTAGGCTTGGTTGAAAATATGCCATCAGGCGATGCTACTCGTCCCGGTGATGTGGTAACATCAATGTCAGGACAAACAGTTGAAATAATAAATACCGATGCAGAAGGTAGATTGGTTTTGGCAGATTGTTTATGGTATATTCAGCAAGAATATGGGGTTAAGAAAATTGTAGATATTGCTACTTTAACCGGTGCAACAATGCGAGCACTTGGTGAGGAGTATGCGGGAATATTTGCTAATAATGATAAATTTGCTAATACTCTTATTTCTTCAGGTGTTAAAACTGGAGAAAAGTTATGGCGTATGCCATTGGGTGAAGCTTATAACAAAAAAATTAATTCAGATATAGCCGATATGAAAAATATTGGAGGTGCTTTGGCCGGTGGAAGTACTGCGGCTTGTTTCTTGGAACGTTTTATTCAAAAAGGTGTTGTGTGGGCGCATTTGGATATTGCCGGAGTAGATAAAGAAAACAAAGGCAAACCGCTATGTCCTAAGGGTGCAACAGCTTTTGGAATTAGATTGCTTAATAATTTTATTAATAGTTAGGGAAAAATGCCGTGAATTAAGTTCACGGCATTTTTTTGATTATAAAGCAGGAGCAGGAATAGGTTTGGGAACTTGAACTGTAGGCGGAGTAGGAGACGGCGTTTCTTTGGGAGTTTCCTCGGGGGTGTTGTTTGGTGCCTTTGGATCAATTTTTAAATTGGGTACAGATGGGGGATTGTTAGGGATATTCGGTTGAGGATTATTTTTCACCTCGGCTCCGGGAGTTTTTATATCCACTAAAGAGTTTAACAATGGATGACTTATTTTATCTCCTACCTTAATTCCATGACGTTTTACTTGTCCGGCACTTATTTCAATAACAGCACGTATTGGTTGCTCACAAATAATGTGTTCTTCAGACATTGGAGTTGCATTTTCTTTAATCATAATGATATTTGCATCTGGGGCAATAAATAGCATATCTAAAGGTATTTTTGTGTTTTTCATCCACATTGCAACAGGGCGTACTGGATAAATATTAAATATCATTCCACTGTTAAAACCAAGGTTAGTGCGATGCATTAATCCTGTTTTTAAGTCTTCTGGAGTGGAGGCAACTTCAACCATAAAACGAACATCACCATTAGTTGTTTTTATAATAAGCGGGGTGGTTGGTTTAGGTTGTTGTTCATTTGAGCAAGCTGATAATGTAAGTATAATTAATAATAAATACAAATATCTTAACATTTAATATCTCCTAATTTGATGTTGAGCTGAGTTTACGTGGTTGCCATTTTGATACCACTACAGGACCATTTTGTGAAATTAAAACTTTGCGTTTGCTAGATGGTTCATAAGCTGTTTTTTTGTTTGAAAAGCTTTTTAATGATTGGCAGATATTGTTATGCTCAATAATAGTAGTTTTGTTTTTGTTGAAATTATTTTGATATATTTCAGATGATTTTATGATATTAGTAAGTTCTGGATTTGATAAGGAAGCGTATTTTTGCCAAATTAAATTTAAAAAACTAGAAATATCATTATTGAATTTAGGAAAATTCATAAGCGGCATTCCGAATGATAAAATATGAGCAATATTGGGTTCTTGAAAACCATCTTGATCACAGATGAACACGGCCGGAAAAAGGTGTTGCATATTGTGTGTTAAAGCATAATGCATTTGGGATAAGAACAATAAATGGTGTAATTTTGAATTTTCTAGATGTACATCATCAATGTCGGATTTTTTGAAAAACCAATTGGCAATTTCAAGAGATGATCTTATGGCAGGTGAGGGCATGATCGCTCCTTTAAAAACAACTTTAATATAGTATTATTATAATAAATTTCATTATAAATTTGAATAAATATTAAAAGATAACCACAAATAAATTAATTTGCTGAAAAAAATATTTTTATTCTTGTTTTATAAGTGATAATGCAGTAACTTTGAGTGAGTTAAATATTTTTGAAGGTGTATCTGATGTTATTCTTTAATAAAATAGTTGTTGTTAGTGTTGGTTTATTAATGTTGTCGGCCTGTGCTAGTGCGGTTTTTCCGGATTTTGATGATAATCTTGATGATATGGAAGTTCATGAAGGTGGAAGAGTGGTTAGAGAAATTCCTGAAGAAGCAGATTCTTTGGGCGCAGATACTCAAAATGCTGAATATGAAGATGATACGGTTTCTGCTGCCGAAACAACAGAAGTTATGGTGGCTGATTTGAATGAAGAGCCAGTTTTGGACGATGAACAAGAAGAAACTGTAGTTGAAGAAGAGCAAGAGCCCTCAGTTAGTTATAGAGTGGAGACAATTTATTTTGCTAATGGTAGTGCTGTGGTGGAGCAGAAGTATAATGCGAATCTACGCAATGTTGCAAAAATGGTAAAAGATAATAATGCAAAACTGATTGTTTATGGGCATTCATCAAGTCGTACCAGAGATACAGATCCAGTAAGTCATAAATTGGCTAATTTTAAAGCTTCTATGGAAAGAGCACAAAATGTTGCTAAAATTCTTAAGCGTATGGGAGTTGCTGAAGATAAAATTGTTGTAGAGGCAATGTCAGATTCTACTCCGGAATATCAAGAGGTTATGCCTGAAGGTGAGAGATTGAATCGTCGTGCAGAAATTTATATTTCGTATTAAGTGATTGGGCATTAGGTATTAGTGATTAGGGAGAACTTGTCATCAGATGTTTCTTTAGGTGGTAATTTGTGGAAAATTGCCTCAACTGATGAACGTTTGGTTGAGCTATTAGTTCAGAAATATAATTTTTCTTATTTGATGGCAAAAATATTGGTTTTGAGAGGAGTTGATGAGAAAACAGCTCCTTTGTATCTGGATGCTAAATTGCAATCTTTAATGCCGAATCCGTCAGTGCTCAAAGATATGGATACTGCGGCATCAAGAATTGCAGATGCGGTAATTAATAAGCAAAAAGTAGCAATTATCGGAGATTATGATGTGGATGGTGCAACTTCATCTGCTATATTGCGTCTTTTTTTAGCTGAAGTTGGGGTAGAGGCAGATATACATATTCCCGAAAGAGAAGAAGGGTATGGACCTAGTATTCGGGCTGTGGATGATTTTGTAGCCAAAGGAATTGAATTATTAATTACAACAGATTGCGGAACAACTGCTTTTGAGCCTTTGGAATATGCTGTATCTAAAGGTATGGATGTTATTGTGCTTGATCATCACGAGGCCGAAGTTAATTTACCTAAAGTTACAGCGGTGGTGAATCCGAAGAGGGTTGATGAAGATAATAACTATTCTGATTTGAAGTATCTGGCAGCTGTCGGGGTTGTGTTTTTAACCATTGTAGCAATCAATCGTGAATTACGTAAAAGAAATTTTTATAATGATAATATTCTTGAGCCAAATTTAAAAAAGTGGCTGGATTTGGTGGCTTTGGGAACTGTTTGTGATGTTGTTCCCTTAAAGGGATTAAATCGAGCTTATGTGCGTCAAGGTTTAAAAGTTATGACCAATAATTGTAATTCAGGATTAAAAGTGCTGATTGATAAATCAGGTCTTAAAGGTGATCTGACCGCTTTTCATTTGGGGTATGTGCTTGGTCCGAGAATAAATGCCGGAGGAAGAGTGGGTGAATCAGATATAAGTCATCGTTTGCTTTGTTGTGGTGATGATTATCAAGCGGAATTAATGGCAGATAAATTAAATGAGTATAATACACAGCGCAAAGATATTGAAAATTATGTTTTGTTACAAGCTATAGAAATGCTCGAAGGTAATTCGCAAAAATATCCTATAGCTTTTGTGGTTGGAGAAGATTGGCATCAAGGTGTAATAGGAATTGTTGCCGGTAAACTCAAAGAAAGATATAATGTTCCATCATTTGTGATGTCAATAGAAGCTGATGAAGTTAAAGGCTCTGCTCGTTCTATTCCTCAAATAGATTTGGGCGAGTTGGTTATGTCTGCTAAAGAAAAAGGAATCTTAACCAAAGGTGGTGGTCACCTTATGGCTGCAGGTTTCTCACTCAATCAAGATAAAATAGAAGAATTTAGAGAATTTGTCGGAGAATATGTGATTAATCATATAGGTGATGATCCGATAGTGCCGATTATTGAAATTGATGCTGCGATGAATATTGCCGGAGCAAGTAAGAATCTAGCGCATGAATTAGAAAGTTTGGAGCCTTTTGGTGCCGGTAATCCGGAACCTAAATTAATGTTAAAAAAAGTACGTATCATAAAACCTGCTATGATCGGTATCGGGCATATCAGGAGTGTATTGACCTCAGATACCGGAGGAAGTATAAAAGCTATAGCTTTTAGAGTGGGAGATAATGATATCGGACGCACAATGCTTAACAATCGAGGTGAGCTTTTTGATGTCGTAGGTGTTTTGCGTCGAGATACTTGGAATGGAAGGGATGAGGTTCAGTTTATTATTGAAGACATAAAAATATCTGTATAACAGTGCATCTAGAGCGATTTGCTCAAGGTTCGAAAAATTCATGTACCTCTTTGTACACTAAAATTTTTCTCACTTTTCAAATCACTCTATTTACAATGTTCTCCAGATATTTTGGAGGGGAATTGTATAACAGTGCATCTAGAGATATTTATTTAAGGGGAAATAGCAATGGCAAAAAATAAAAATGTAATAAAAAGAGCAAAAAATATCAAAAAAATCAGACTTGAAAAAGAAAGAGCCGTATTTATGAAGCTTGGAGCAAAACTCAGAGCTTATTTGTTTACCGGAATATTAGTAACTGCTCCGGTAGCCATAACCTTATATTTGGCGATAAAGTTTGTATTGTGGATGGATATTTTAGTTAATAAACTTTTACCTCCACAGTATAAATTTGATAATATGCCTTATACTATTCCAGGTCTTGGTTTGGTTGTAGGAATTTTATTCTTAATTGTAGTAGGAATGTTTGCTGCTGGATTTTTGGGAAGGTTTTTTATTAAACTTGGAGAATGGATAGTATATAAAGTGCCTTTGGTATCAAGCGTGTATTCTGTTTTAAAACAAGTGTTTGAAACATTTTTTTCAAGTAAAACTCAAGCTTTTAGCAAGGTGGTAATGCTTGAATATCCGCGTAAAGGTATTTGGATTTTAGGATTTGTGAGTTCTGATTTGCAAGGCGAAATTAAGAATAAATGTCCGGATGATATGTTGAGTGTGTTTATCCCAACTACTCCAAACCCGACTTCAGGATTTTTAATTTTTGTACCTAAAAAAGATTGTATTGAGATGAATATGACTGTTGAACAGGGCTTAAAGTTTGTAATCTCAGGCGGACTTGTTAGTGAGTAGATGGTTGTTAGTCATTAGGGAGCTTGGGAAATCAAGCTCTTTTTTGGGGAGGTATAGTTTTTATATTCTTATATGCTCTCAAATATGGGAAAATGATAAGATGATAGTAATTAATGATTAAAAAAATTTCCCCAATTGCAAAAAGTACTTGATTTATTTTTAATAGTGTTTTATTTGTATGCACAGCTTTATTGGCGATATGCGGCCATGGTGGAATTGGTAGACACGCAACCTTGAGGTGGTTGTGGGAGAACTCCCGTGAAGGTTCAAGTCCTTTTGGCCGCACCATTTATCTTGCTGAATAAAGCTTTTTTTGTATGTGTATCAGAGGGATGTTGGGCAAGCCCAATATGTAAATATAACGACTTATTAAGACTATAGGAGGTGAAAATGGGCAAACGTCTGAAAAAGAATCTACTTCCTAAGTCTAAAATTTTCCGTAAAAAAAAGAAAAATAAAGTTGATTTGCAACAAACTCAAGTCTTGGGTTTGGGACCAAAATTTATAGAATCGGTTCAGACCGCATTGCATGAAGATGATATTGTGCATGTGCGAAAAATGGTTGAAGGTTTGTCGGAATATGGTTTGGCAAACTTAATTGAAGCCTTAGGGTTGTCTGAGCGTACAAAGTTAGTACAAATACTTGGCGATTCTATTAATCCGGAAGTGTTTCCTGAGCTTAATGATGTGGTTCAAGAACAAGTAATTGAAAGTTTGCCGGAAAAGCAAATTGTTAAGATTGCTAATGAACTCGATTCGGATGAAGTAGTTGAAATCTTGGAACATATGGATGAAGAAGAACAAGAAAGCATCATCCAAAAACTTGATCCGGAATTGCAATATCAGGTACAATCGTCTCTTGCTTATCCGGAAGATTCTGCTGGACGTATTATGTCACGTGATTTTGTGAGTATGCCCGATTGGTGGACAGTGAAAGAAGCAAAAGAATTTTTGCTAAAAAATCAAGAGTTGCCCGATGATTTTTATGACATTTTTTTAACCGATGAAAAGTTTCGCCCTACTGGGCAAATAGCGTTAGATAAATTGCTTAGAGCCAAACCTAATGAATATTTATATGATATTATGAATGGTGAGGTTGTGCCGATAGATGTGCTTACAGACCAAGAAGAAGTTGCACATATGTTTAGAGAATATGGTTGGCATTCAGCAATGGTGGTAGATAATAAAGAACATCTTATAGGTGTTATTACAATCAGTGATGTGGTATATGTTATTCATGAAGAAGCTTCAGAAGACATTATGCATCTTTCCGGTGCGGAAGAAGGCGATGTTTATAAATCGGTATTCTCAATTTTCAAGTCCAGAGTGGTATGGTTGATAACCAATTTGTTTGCAACAATATTGGCAGCATCGGTGGTTAAAGGTTTTCAAGATATAATTGCTCAAATATCGATTTTGGCGGTATTGATGCCAATTGTGGCTTCTATGGGAGGGACAACCGGAAATCAGACTTTGGCTGTGTACGTTATACAGACCAAAGGAAAGTATGGCGGCGCCAAGCAAAAGCAGGGCATAGTGTTTTATATTCTGTTTTTTATTCTGCACAAAACCGCCTCCTTTG
>JAZNVJ010000172.1:0-1661 GCA_045592765.1 Alphaproteobacteria bacterium
GATATCCAGATAATGTGCCTTGAGCCGAAATCTGTTACTGATACGCCTCGTAATACTGTTGGACTTTCACAAGAGAGTGTTGATAAATTTATGAGTATTCCGGCTGAAGAAAGGTTGGAAATATTATATAAAAGAGGCTTGTATCACGAAAGTATTCATATGGCTATGGGAACATCAGATGAACGTAAGTGCGATGCCTTTGCGCTACTAAAAACAATGAAAGAACATCCTAAACATGCTAAAACAATTTTTGATATATATAATATACAACGTTCAAAGATGGGGTATACCGTCGGAGCTTTAAAAGGAAAAAATGAAATATCTAGACAAGGAATAATTGAAGGCGGAGCTATGACATATCTCATGCCTAACACATATAAGAAACTGGAACAATATGCCTTAAATCCACAATTAATACCAGAAGATGATGCTGGAATATTAAAATTAACCTGTCAATTGACTTCTGAACCGGAATTTTCAAAGGAACAATTATACGCCTATATGAAGCTTATGCAGAAGGAGGACATTTCTCTTCAAGATTTAGCCAATGATGCAATTGTTCAAAGCTGTATGAGACAGGGTGGTTTTGAGAGTATTGGAGAATATATTGCTAGCGATAAAAAACTAAGTGATATGGTGCAAGAAAGTTTTAATTTCTCAACAAAAGAACAAAATCAAGGAAGCTTGCAGAATAGGATTGAAGTTATAAAAAAACGATTGTCGCATTCTTTTCCCGTTTTGCAGATAAAAACTATTGATGAACTTAAGGGTATAGGCGTTCATAAAAGCCCAAGAGTTGTAAAACAAACAAAATTAGATGAGGCAATAGTAAAACGAAAATCCTCTCAAAATGAGGCGTAATTCTGCTCTAAAAGTGTGTATGGTATATCTTTCAATAGCTTATAACCATTATAATTTTTAGTCCGATAAGTGCAAAGCAAAGCGCACCATTTCTTAAAAACACCCGAAAGGGTGTTTTTTTTGTTATGAAGATATCAAGATGTTTGGTATGAATTAATTTTATATGTTAGAAAATGTTGTTTATATAAAAAAGTTATTAATGAGGTTTTTGTATATTTGTCTATTGACTAAGTGCTTAAAATGTGGTATATTATAAGAGCTAATTAAGCATTGAGATATATTTATGTGTAATTGAAAACAAGTTGATAAGGAAGAAAAATAGGAATTAAAATTATTTATAAAAGTAAAATATCTTAGGATATCTGTTTGACAAGCAGCGCCCCTTTCTTTTGAGAAAGTATCATACAAGGTATGGTTGAGGGATCAGTATATAAAATAAATGATTTAATTTTCAAAGTATTCCTGAAGGATTTGTTTTTCTGTTAAATTTTAAGAACTATGACACAAGTTATTAGTTTTGTCGTTGAAAATTGGTATTGGGTATTGCTAGGGATTATTCTCCTTCCATCACTTTGCTGGCAGCTGCTTGTATCTTTTGTCTCTGGAGTGGGCGACGGTTTACAGATTGAGAGCTTTAATACAAGGTTTTTAAAGTATTCAGAGTTCTGGATATGGGGCGTTCGCCAAAAAGGATGGAGTAATGAAACCGGTTGGGGAAGAATCATTTCCAACAAGTTTACGAGAATAGTTAATCTTGTATCTTTGTTTTGGATATGGAAGTCGGAGGCCAAGCGGTCTTA
>JAZNVJ010000173.1:0-1628 GCA_045592765.1 Alphaproteobacteria bacterium
TATTAGTTGCAATGGTTATTGCTCCTTTTTGACCGGCCATTTCAATAATTTCTGCTTCTCTTGCATGATTTTTTGCATTTAATACTTCATGAGATCTTTATCTATCGCCAAAACAATCAATCAAGAAGATCAAAAAGTTGCCTTAGCCATAAATAAGGTTTTACCTCAAATTGGAGAAGCGATTGAACTTATTGCCGAAGCTTTTCGCCAAGGGGGGCGTCTTGCATATTTTGGCGCCGGAACAAGCGGGCGATTAGGTGTTTTAGATGCTTCTGAGTGTTGGCCAACCTTTGGTGTTGAACACGGAATGGTTTGCGGATACATTGCCGGAGGGGATAAAGCATTACGTTTTTCAATTGAAAATTCCGAAGATAGCGCGGAACTTGGCATTCAAGATTTAAAAGATTTCAATCCTACCCCAAAAGATATTATTGTCGGTATCTCTGCTAATGGTGCTCCTCGTTATGTTTTAGCTGTTTTGGAGCAAGCTCAAAAACTCGGATGTAAAACCATAGGCATCAGCTCCAATCCTGAAGCCAAATTACAACATTTTGCAGACATTTTTATCAATCCTATTGTTGGCGAAGAAGCAATAACCGGATCATCTCGAATGAAATCCGGAACCGCTCAAAAAATGATTCTCAATATGCTTTCTACCGGTGCAATGATTCGTATTGGCAAAACCTATCAAAATTATATGATAGATGTTCGTATGGTTAATGAAAAACTTGTTGATAGAGGTTGTCGAATAGTTTCCGATATTGCCAAAATTTCATATGAAGAGGCTAAAAAATATATAGAACTAAGCAACCATAATGTCAAAATCGCTTGTGTAATGGCAATAAAAAAATGCGATTCCGCCAGCGCACAAAATCTACTTCAAAACAATGGTGGTATTTTAAGAAAGGTTATCAGCTAATGGCTAAAACAACACCAAACAAAACCAATTTAATCTTATATGGCAGACACGCTGTCTTAGCTGCCATAAAAAACCCTAATCGTAAAATATCAAAGCTTCTCTGTACCAAAGAAAATTTTGAAGAGATAAAAAAAATCAACTCACAAATAAACATTCAAATTGTCGATCGTAAAGAAATAGATAAGCTTCTGCCAACCGATTCGGTTCATCAAGGTTTTGCTGCCTTTTGCTATGAATTACCAGCAGTTTCAATTGAAGACCTCATAAATACCTCCAACAAATTAGAAAACTGCCACGTTTTAATCTTAGATCAAGTAACAGATCCACAAAATATTGGAGCAATTATTCGTTCTGCAGTTGCATTTAATACTCTGGCCCTTATCATTCAAGATAAAAACTCTCCTCAAGAAACCGGATCTATGGCTAAAGCTTCTGCCGGAATGATAGAACACTTACCCATAGTCAGAGTTACAAATCTTTCTCGAAGCATAAATCAACTAAAAGAAGCCGGATTTTGGACTATTGGTATGGATGGATACGCAAAAACCTCTGTTTCCGAACTAAAAAAAGGCGGAAAAAATGCTATAATTATGGGTTCAGAAGGTAAGGGAATGCGTCGTTTGGTAGAAGAAAATTGTGATATTACCATTCGCCTACCCATGAATGAAAAAGTAGAAAGCCTAAATGTTGCCACTGCAGCCGCAATCGT
>JAZNVJ010000174.1:0-5272 GCA_045592765.1 Alphaproteobacteria bacterium
GACATGGCTACGATCCGACTTCTGAATCAGAGCCTGAGCATTAAGAGCTTTCCAGTCCACAAATACCGGCTCTTGCTCCATAGAAGTAAACTCTTGAATATAACTGCGTTCATTTATAATCTCAAACAAACCTGATCGTTCCAAATCGGCAATTACTACCTCTCTGATTTGCTTAGCATATCTTCCTACAAAAAATCCATTATGTATCATTTCCGGAAAAGCCACCGGCATTGGCTCACGCATTGCTCCAGATACATCAATATGGAGTTCAGCTTTTGCCGGAACACACCACAAAAAACCACACAAAACCATAGCCAAATAACGCAGTTTCATATTTTTCTCTTTCCAAATAGGGATTCAACTGCCCGAATTGTAAACAAAGATTCTTAAAAATCAATTAGCAATCTTGACTTTTAGGCTAACAATTAGTTAAACTCTCCGGTATGAATATTCAAGAATTTAAATCAAAACTAAAACCACACTCTGCCATTCTCGCCTTTGACTATGGCGAAAAACGTTTGGGTGTAGCAATTTCAGATTTGCTGTGGATGGTTGCCTCTGCAGACAAAACTATTTTCCGCACCTCCTTTGCCAATGATTTAAAGCTAATTCAAAATCTAATCTCTGAACGTGAGGTGGGAGGAATTGTATATGGATTACCGCTTCAAATGGATGGCTCAGAGGGTGAAGTCGCAGCCAAAGTACGCCAATTTGCCTCAAAATTGGCTGAACAAATAAATCTACCTTATACTTTTTGGGATGAACGTTTATCCTCACGAGCAATGGAAAATTTTCTTATCAAAGAAGTTGATATGTCTCGCAACAAGCGCAAAAAAGTTTTAGACAGCTCATCTGCCGCATATATATTGCAAGGTGTTTTAGATTCGTTAAACAGACTACCTTAAATCATATTCAAAAGCTACCGCCTTTAATATTTGCAAAAACTCATCATTTTGCATAAAAGATAGATCATTTGATAATATATTATCCACCAAATGCATCACATTTTCATCATAATGCACCAATTTAGGTACAAAGTGTCGGCAAAAAGCATAAGCCGATGTAACTATATTATCATCATCGCTCACATCATAACCTATCACCGCCAACAATTGAGCAATATCATCACTTTTTACTTTGTCGGCATTTGCCAAATTATACCATAATCCGATTCCGCTTTGTGCCAAATTCTGCCATGGGAAAGCCTTCCCCGGATCAGGCTTTCGATGAGGAGCTACGTCAGAATGCCCCACAACATTATAGGCGGGAATATTATATTTTTTTATTAAATCTTTACATAGACTTATCAGACTTCTTATTTGCGACGGATTATATTTCATCTGCCCCAATGTAGGCGACACAAGTTCTATACCGATAGACCTTGCATTAATACTGTCCCTACAACCTCGCCAAGATCCCATACCTGCATGATAAGCTCTTTTATCTTCATCCACACACTTAATTATTCCTCCTCTAGCTCCAATAATATAGTGTACGCTCAGTTTTTGCTCATCTAACACTGATAGCATTTTTTGAACCGAATAGGCAGAACAATGCAACACTAACATGTCTATTTTAGTATTTCTATCCTCCCAATGCGAAAGTTTTTTTACTATCATTTATGCCTCCGCATTCTAACAATTTCCTGATAAGCAAAATTTATTTCTGCCATTTTAGCTGTGGCGATTTCGATTTCTTCTCTACTTGCACCTTTAGCCTGTTTTCTATCCGGATGATACTCGATAATTAATTTCTTCCAACGAGATTTAATTTCAGCATCAGTCGCAGTATATAACACACCCAACACATCATAATAATCTTGGATAATTGAATTTTTAACCTTCGGAGTATGCTGATTTTTTATAACTTCAAAATTGCCCTCCGGTATTCCGATTTCTTTAGCAATCTTAAGTAATAACTCTTGTTTTTCATTACAAATTTTGCCATCGGCCTCAGCTACTTTAAATAGATTTTCAATAATATTCTCTTGCATTTCCACATTGTCAGCACAAATATCTCTCAATTGCTTGGCAAACTTCTCATAACCTTTAGCTGTTTTTTTTGCTTCATTAAATACTTTTGCTACTTTTGATGATTCCGCATCTTTAATCACAAACAGTTTTTTAAATATTCTAATTTCATTTTCACTGACCACACCATCAGCTTTGGCTATTTTTGCAGCCAACCCGGCCATTGAGCGAATATACATAACATGTCTGGCTTCTTTAGAGTGTCGCCACAATTTAAGCGGATTAATCTTTTTCCAAAGCTTACTTATTGCCCCTATTGGCACCAAAGTCGGATTTTCCATCCGCAAATAATCAGCAAAAAAGCCTATAACTACGCCACAAAACAATACAATTTTACTCTGGCAAACAAAGCCCAAAATAGCTCCGGCAATTTTCCCCCAATGATTATCCCAAAAGTGATCAAATTTCTTGCGCCAACGAGTTGCATTATAGCTCTTTGGAGTATCAAAAACAAAATGTCCCACAATAAACAAGATTATAAATCCGTTCATCCCATAGAGAATAGCACCTAAAAGCATTCCCCATATTTTGCCCCAAAAATTACCATCTATCCGATTATAATAGCGATAATATTTATAAGGTAACATCAAGCGAATATTATCATCAATAATACTCAATCTACTTTCCAAAGATACGATTAAATGAGTTCTATCTATCAAAAAATGCCCCAAGAACATACCCACAAAAAAACCTTCCGCGCCAAACAAACGCAAACCGACAAGAGCAAGAGTAAATTTTCCAAGTGGTGACATTTTATAAATTTAGTTGTTACAACAATAGAGCCACTATACCAAGCTTTTTAACAAAATAAAAGCACTATCGCTGGTTTATACCCCTATAACACTATAGCCGACAACTCTGTCGGAAAACATTTGGGCTTTTTAACTAAATTTTGATGCGTAAAACGCCGAAAACTATAATATTTTTGCGTTTCCTTATATGTGTCTATACCTGAGCATTCAATATTTTTGATTCCACAGTTTTTAAGCTTATCCACACAAAAACCTTCCAAATCAAACCAATAATGCCCCACATTGCCGATCTTAAAATATTTTGCAAAATCATTATTACAATCTACAAATTGAGTATAAAAGCTCTCATCAACCTCATAAGATTCCTGCCCGATACAAGGACCAACCGCAGCAGTAATATTTTCAATATCCGCTCCCTTTTGCAGCATTAACTTAACCGTATTCTCTATAACTCCACCAAATGCACCTCGCCAACCGGCATGAGCCGCTCCGATTATTCCATTTTTATAATCAGCCAACAATACCGGCGCACAATCTGCTGTCCTGATACAAAGTGCAATATTAGGTTTATCTGTCACCACTCCATCTGCCCACATCTCATCCCAAGATGGATTTTCTACATACTCAACCACCGATGAAACCCCTTGATTCAAAAGATGCAAACGATCTCTCGTCAAACCCAAATGAGTTGCTGCATCACTCAAATTTGCCTCAATATCTTCACGCTTATCATCGCTTTTAGTATTAACATTTAATGTAGCATAAAAACCTTTAGAATGCCCTTTATCCGCTCCAAAAAAACAATGTTTATCTATTGGCAAATTATTTGCTTTCCACATATATTATTCTTTCCAAAAAGATTTACCGAACTCAAACGATTCAACCCCAAATATCTCTGCAATTGTCTGCGCAATATCTGCCAAAGTATTTCTTTGCCCGATATTTGCCGGTTTTACTTTTTTACCAAACATAATAACCGGAACTTGTTCTCTGGTATGATCTGTTCCTCTATAGGTAGGATCATTTCCATGGTCTGCGGTAATAAACACCACGTCATCATCTTTTAAAAATGCTTCTATTTCCGGCAATCTTCTATCAAAATACTCCAAAGCTCTGGCATAACCTTTTACATCTCTGCGATGCCCGTAAAGCATATCAAAATCCACAAAGTTTGTAAAAATCAAGCTTCTATCCGGAGCAGTTTTCATTTCCTCTAAAGTTTTATCCCACAATTCTTCCAAACCGGATGCCACAACCTTTTTACTCACCCCTTGCGCGGCATAAATATCGCTGATTTTTCCAATTGCAATCACTTGATGTCCGGCATTATTCAGCTTAGTCAAAATTGTTTCTCCAAACGGAGCAACCGAATAATCATGACGATTCTTTGTTCGCACAAAATCATCTTTATTTTTTCCGATAAACGGACGTGCAATAATTCGAGCAATATTATAAGGTTTAACTTCTTCAAACGCAACTTCACACAATGTATATAGTTTTTCCAAACCAAAATATTCCTCATGCGCTGCTATTTGCAAACAACTGTCTGCCGAAGTATAAAAAATCGGCATTCCGGTTTTAATATGCTCTTCACCCAATTCTTTTATAATCTCTGTCCCTGAAGCTGCCTTATTTCCTAAAATTCCATTTATATTAGCTCGCAAACATATTTTATCAACCAACTCTGCCGGAAATGAAGGATATTTCTTCGGAAAATATCCCCACTCTTTGAGCACCGGAAGCCCTGCCATCTCCCAATGTCCGGAAGTTGTATCTTTAGCTCTGCTTATTTCTTTAGCATGCCCATATTTTGCCGGCAAATTTAATTTCGGATTATCCTGAATACCCAACTTAGGATTATGTCCGCTTGCTTCTTTTGCTGTTTTTGCAAGCCCCAAACCGACCAGATTAGGAATATTAAGTCCCAAATTTTGCTTAGCTATATTCCCCAGAGTATCAGCTCCTTTATCCCCAAATTGAACAGCATCCGGAGCACCTCCAATTCCAAAAGAATCCATCATCAAAATTATTACTCTGGCCATTTAATCTCTCCCTTTATTTAATTTATAAAGAAAGTATAGCAAAAATTGCTGACTTTTCCAGCAAAAAAGACATCTTTAACACTGTAGTATTCTCAATATAAAAAAGGGCTTGTGAATACAAGCCCTGTCTTAATCAGCAATAATCACTCTACCACGCTTCATCATAAGATAATGCCGGATCATTTAATCGCTTAGTATAAGCATTATTACCTTTATTATGCTCTGCTCTAAATTGGAGTATCTGATCATAGGTCGTATCAACTAAACTCTCATCCCAATTATTACTTGCTGGTTCTGAGCTAGGTCTACGATCAAAAAAGCAATAAACATTGGCGATAGCGGTCAGTTCTTCGTTATATACCGGAAATAAATTCCATACCACTTTACCAGACAAATCGGATTCGGAACCAACTTTGTCTAGGTAATTTTTATAATCTGCACCATAATA
>JAZNVJ010000175.1:0-6413 GCA_045592765.1 Alphaproteobacteria bacterium
AATAAAACTTTGTCGGTTGATTCGGTCATACCTGCTTTAGAAACCAAAATACCCGCGCCCACAGATACTATAAGAGCAGGAACTTGAGAAACCAAACCATCACCGACAGTTAAGCGAGTGTAAGTTTCACTAGCATTTGCAAAACTCATATCGTTTTGCACCATTCCGATAATAATACCTGCAACAATGTTAATAAAGGTAATTAAAAGTCCGGCTATGGCATCTCCTCGTACAAATTTAGAAGCACCATCCATCGCTCCGTAAAATGAGCTTTCTTTTGACAAGTCTTCACGACGTTTTTTGGCTTCTTCTTCATTTATTAATCCTGATGACAAGTCAGCGTCGATTGCCATTTGTTTTCCGGGCATGGCATCCAAAGCAAATCGAGCGGCTACTTCGGCAATACGTCCGGAACCTTTGGTAATAACAATAAAATTAACCAATACCAATATTGCAAATACAATTACACCAATAACAAAACTATTACCCATAATAAACCCGCCAAACGCCTTAATTACCTCTCCGGCGGCATCTGGCCCCAAATACCCTTTAGACAATATTAATCTGGTTGATGCTAAATTTAAAGCTAATCGATACATGGTTGTAATCAACAAAACCAGAGGAAATGCACTAAATTCGATAGGTTTTTCAATAAAAATCGCCATCATCAAAACTAAACATGATAACGTTATTGAAAAGGCCAGAGATATGTCCAACAACCATGCGGGCATTGGCATAATTAATATTACCAACATCAAAATAATAGCAAATGCAAAAAATATATCACCTCGTTTGGTTGACCCAACAAGCATATCCTTTATTGATTTTCCGAACAAATTTGGCTCTGCCATTTGCTTATTATCCTATAGATGATGGAGGAACATCAAATCCCTCATCTTGATATTGTTTTAACTTATTACGTAGAGTACGAATTGATATACCCAAAATATTTGCAGCTGTTGTCCTATTACCTAATGTATGCTTAAGCGTATCAATAATTAACTTCCGCTCCATTCCGGCAACGGTTTGTCCCACATTTGTATCAACAACTTTTTCTTCGCACGAACTTTGCGGTAGCATAATGGCTTCAACTCCGATTTCATCACTGGTAGAAAGTAAAACTGCTCGGTGCATAGTATTTTCTAACTCTCTGACATTACCTGGCCAATCATATGCCAATACGGCATTTTCAGCATCTTTAGACAAATCCTTCATTGGCAAATCATTTAATTCTGAATACTTCTTTATAAAATGTTTTGCCAAAACAATTATATCTCCTCTCCTATCCTTTAAGTCAGGAATGTTAATGTTAATCACATTCAAACGATAATATAAATCTTGTCTAAAAGTACCATTATCAACTGCGGCCTGCAAATTTCTGTTAGATGTTGCAATAATTCTGGTATTGACCTTTATTGGTGTTTTTCCTCCAATTCTATCAATTTCTTTTTCTTGAATAGCTCTAAGTAATTTTGCTTGAATAGTTATATCCATCTCCGATATTTCATCAAGCAATAACGTTCCTTCTGATGCTTCTTCAAACTTACCAATACGACGAGCAACAGCTCCGGTAAAAGCTCCTTTCTCATAACCGAACAATTCTGATTCTAATAATGTTTCCGGAATTGCTGCACAATTAACCGCTACAAATTTTTTATTTGCTCGTTTTGAGTTATCATGAATAAATCTTGAAAAAATCTCTTTACCCGTACCTGAACTACCTGTCAATAAAACACTGGCTTCAGAAGGAGCTATTTGTTTTGCAACTTTTAAAATTTCTTCAGTTTTTTTATCACCATATATAAGCGCATGATTATCTCTTGTTGCTGCTGCTAACACCGCTCCAATTAATTCCGGATCTGGAGGAAGAGGGATGTACTCCTTTGCTCCGGCCTTAATCGCTTTAACTGCTAACGATGTATCATTTGCTACCCCACAGGCCACAACTAATACATTAATTCGCTCATTTTCCAATGAAGATATAAATTTAGCAACATCTAACTTAACATCAATCATTACCAATTCTACAGTTTTGCCGGAACGCAATATATCTAAAGCTTTGCCTTCGTTATCGGCCAAAGACACTTGCCCGCCCTGAGCAATCGCAATTTTACTCGCAGCACCAATTTGTCCGTTTAACGTTCCAACAATTAATATCTCCATCTTTATAGCCTCTCTTATTTATTTGGAGCCTTAACTATTTCAGTCATAGTAATACCTAATTTTTCATCAACAACCACCACCTCACCTCTGGCAACCAAATTATTATTAACATAGATATCTATAGCCTCACCTACTTTTCTATCTAGTTCAATAATTGCACCTTTATTAAGTTTCATCAATTGACTAACTGTCATATTGGTTTTTCCTAAAACTGCAGAAACTTTAACTGGAATATTATATACCGCTTCCAAATCACTTGTAGAAGTAGGTATATCAAAATCTTCCATTCCGGAATCTTTACGCAAAATCGGCTCATCATCCAAAGTCTGACTTTCATTCATTTCATCTAATTCTAAATTATTATCCATTTTCCCTCTCCTTACTTTGATATTAATCCTTTTATTTTATCAATTATTTTTCCAGAGCTTCTTTCTACCCCACCATTTTTCCATTCTACCCTACAATCACTTAAACCTAAGTTAATATCCTTATGTACAGAAATTTTACCCTCAAAATCATTCTTATCAGCCAACTTTGAGAGCAAGGGTGCAATTTGAATCGCCATATCAGGATGAAAACTAAACGACAAATTTGTTTCTTTACAAAAGTTACCAAAATTACCGCTCAAAAAAGCCTCGACCTCTTTTTTAGCAACATCATGTTCTAAAGTTGGTAATATCTTATTTATTGCCTGTATTGCGATTTGCATTGCCGAAGTTTCAACCTCTTGACTCAAATGCTTCTGCTCATTAACCAACTCTTGCAAAGATAAAAGCATTTGTTGTAATATCTCTTGCTGAGTTTTTTCCAAAGAGCTCATCGCTTCATTTTTTCCTCTTTCGTACCCTTTTAGCTCCGCCGCCCCAACAGCAGTGTCTAACTCATCTTGATTATATGAAGGGATATCATTATATAATTTCTGCTCACTTTCTTCAAAACTAGTTTCATCTTGATTCACTTTAACATCTTCATATGTCAAAACATCAAGCTCAACTACATCATCTTTATCATTAGTTACTTCATACTCAACAACACTTGTATCCGTTTTTTCATCATCTGAAGGTACTTCAATATTTTCGTCGATGCTATTTTCTTCATCGCACGCAATCACAAAATTATCAAACATATATTTTTGATATTTAACCACTTGATCATACCCTCAAACTAGTAAATAAGCTCATCGCTATCCTTACCTTCACTAACCACAATTTCACCATTGCTAGCTAAGTCTTTAGCCGAGCCAACAATATATTGTTGGGCTTCTTCAACATCACGCAAACGTACCGGCCCCATAGCATCCATATCTTCTTTAATAATTTTTCCAGCACGAGTAGACATATTGTTAAAGAACAATTCTTTAATTGTATCTGAAGCACCTTTCAATGCAATTGCCAATTTGTCTTTATCAATATTACGCAACAATATCTGAATTCCTTGATTATCAATACGAATAAGATCTTCAAAGGTAAACATCAAAGATTTAACTCTATCGGCACTTTCACGATTACGTTCTTCTAAAGCTTCCATAAATCTGGCTTCAGTGCTTCTATCCAAAGAGTTGAAAATATCTGCAATTAATTCATGAGAATCTCTACGTGTAGATTTAGACAGATTACTCATAAATTCTTTACGCAATGTTTTTTCAAGCCCATCTAACACTTCTTTTTGTACTGCTTCCATTCTTAACATACGCATCACAATTTCCATTGCAAAATTTTCTGGAAACAGCGCAATTACTTTAGCAGCATGCTCTGCTTTAATTTTTGATAAAATAACAGCAATAGTCTGAGGATATTCATTTTTAAGATAATTAGCAAGCACGTGTTCATTTACATTACCTAACTTATCCCACATTGTACGTCCAGCTGGTCCTCTTATCTCTTCCATAATAATAGATACTCTATCTTTATCCAATGCTTTCGCTAACAGCCTTTCTGTACTTTCATAAGTTCCTATAAGATTATCATTATTGGATACTCTATCATTAAACTCCATTACTAATTGTTCAACAACATTAGAATTAACTTTACCCAAGCTGGCCATAATCACAGATAATTCTTTAATTTCTTCATCATCCATTAATGCAAACAATGCTGAAGAACGTGCTTCATCAAGCGAAAGCATCAACACCGCGGCTTTTTGCTGACCAGACAATACATTATAATCATCAATCACATTTTGCTTCATGGCACACCACCTTAATTATCACTATTATAAAGCCAAGATCTAATAACGCCAACAGCTGCTTCAGGATTTTTTTCAACTAAAGTATTTAATTTCTTAAGAGAAGAAACTTTAACCCGCCCATCAACTTTATTCAGGTTAATAAGCTCTTCGGTTCCATCATCTTCATCACTCAAGAAATTAGATAACAGCAAATTATCATCTGCTCCCTTAGCTAATAACTTTTCTGCAGTTGCCGATGCCGTTGGCTCAAAAGCATTGTTTATTAATGGACGAATAACTAATAAAATAACTAATATTGCAACAATTGCTACCCCCAATCCCTCTGCAATCCGCAACAATTCACCTTTGGTAAAGCCTAAATATAAAATCTCCTCAACTTCTGATGCGTCTTCTACAAAAGCCGCAAAACGAAGATTTTCAACCTCAACCAAATCTCCTCGATTAGCATCATAACCAACCGCAGACTTAACTAAAGCAGTTATTCTCTCCATTTCTTCTTCGCTACGAGGACGATAAACCTTTTCACCTTTGTCATTCTTTTCATAAACACCATCAACCATCACCGCTACAGTCAATCTTTTTATAGTTCCGGCACTCTTAACTTTATTACGAATAACTTTAGAAATTTCATAATTTATAGTTTCTTCTGTCTTTGACTTTTGTTCAAAATTTCCTGAATCCGTTGTAATACTCTCAGCATTAGGAATATTTTGCGCCACCGTAACCGGTTGAGATTGTTCCCCTGAAGTTCCCTGTTCACTTATAGTAGCTTGCGAACGTACTACCTGCCCATCGGGATCATATATCTCTTCATTTGTAACCACTTCATCAAAATCCATTTCTATGGTCACTTGAGCTTGAGCATGTCCTTGTCCAACTGATTTTTCAAGCAGATCTTCAACTTTAGCTGCTAACTTACGTTCTTGCTCCAAACGCATAATTTCATTATTTGTATTTTTTAGATTTATTTTTTCTTCTTCATCATAACCAGTTAACAAATTACCGGCAGCATCAACAATAGACACATTTTTAACATCTAGTTTAGGAACTGCTGCCGCAACCAATTTTTGAATAGACTGCACAGCCGCCATATCCAAATTTCCATTTACGGTTTTAATCACCACTGATGCGGTTGGAGTCTGCTCTTCTCGTGAAAACATTTCCCTTTTGGGCATAACCAAATGCACTCTTGCTGACTTAATATTTTCAACCGAACGAATAGTCCTAGCTAGCTCACCTTCCAAAGCACGAATCAAGTTAACATTTTGCACAAAATTAGTTGATCCTAACGCATCTGTATTATCAAATACTTCATAACCAACATTAGACCCTTTAGATGCCAAAGCCAATTCAGCCGTATTTACCCTCATCCGATTCACATCATCAACTGGCACCAAAATCTCTGTTCCGTTTTTAGTAAGCTTATAACTAACGTTTTCTGTATCTAAACGAGAAACGATTTGCTTAGCATCTTCTAGTTCCAAATCGGTGTAAAGCACTCCATAATCGGTGCTGTTCATTTGCACACCCAAATAAACAAAAAAGCTTATTAAGAAAATAACAATTGCCGCCATAGAAGCCAAGCGTCCAGGTGACATATTCTTTAATGTCTGTAATATATTACTCACTAGATTCCCCAATCTATTGTATAAAAATGCCAACTAGGCAAAATTTTCCCCTTTTTATTTTTTTGTTTACCTTAAAAAAATAATTAAGTGAATATATAAATCGAGATATCAACAGAAGTATGTATAAAATAAAAATCGTTCCCAAACACTTTCTTGATTGAGAACGATTTTGTCTTAGGAAAAATTTATGAGTATAAACTAGGTCATTCTGGTTAGTTCATCTAACATTTCATCTGCAGTCGTAATAATTTTAGTAGCAGCAGAATACGCTCTTTGTGTAATAATCATATTTGAAAACTCTGTTGCCAAATCAACTGTAGACTGCTCTAATGAATTAGATTCTACCTTACCTGCCCCATTAGTATTTGCCATTTTTAGCAATGCTTGCCCAGAATAATCTGTTTCAATCCAAGCATTACCTGTTAAAGCACTCAT
>JAZNVJ010000176.1:0-6122 GCA_045592765.1 Alphaproteobacteria bacterium
CCAACCATTAAAATGTTTTTGGGGACAATTTCTTCACGGAGTTTTTCCGGTAATTGCATTCTGCGCCAACGATTGCGCAGAGCAACAGCTACGGCTTTTTTGGCATCGGTTTGTCCGATGATGTATTTATCTAATTCTGAAACTATTTCTCGAGGGCTAAAACTAGTCATTTTTTATTCTTTCGATAATAACATTATGGTTGGTATAAACATCTATGTCTCCGGCAATTTTCATGGCTCTTGAAGCTATTTCTTCTAAGCTTAATTCCGGAATTTCATATAAAGCTTTTGCTGCAGCCATGGCATAATTTCCGCCACTACCAATGCCTATAATTCCATCGTCAGGCTCCATTACTTCTCCTGTTCCAGAGATAACCAAAGAAGTATCTTTATCAGCAACAATCATAAACGCTTGTAGTTGGCGTAAGTATTTATCCATGCGCCAGTCTTTTGCAAGCTCAACAGCAGCACGCTTTAGTTGGTTGGCGTGTTTTTCAAGTTTGGCTTCCAATCTTTCAATAAGGGTTATACCGTCAGCAGCTGCACCAGCAAAACCGGCTATTATATTGCTATTGCCAATTCTGCGAACTTTTATTGATTTTGATTTAAATACTATAGCTTCGCCAAGAGTTGCTTGTCCGTCTCCGGCCATAACAACTTCATTGTTACGGCGTATACATAAGATAGTGGTCATGATTTTTCCTTATATATTTAATGTTATTATATATCTAGGAGTTTTTTTGGCAGAATGCAAGTAAAGCCCATAAAAGGGCTTTACTTGCAAAATAATCGAAATTATTTTTTATCGGCACTTTTCATTGGCAGAGGAGTTTTATCCTTAGAATTATCTATTGCATCTGCTAATGGTGTTTCACGAGTCTTAAATCCAGCAATATTGGTTGAGCCAAATTCTCGACCACAAATTTCTAAGCCCAAACTTTTGAGAGCAGTTTCTATAGGAATAAATAAGTCTGGCTTATTATCGTCTTTTTTATTTTTGTGAGCCATACCAACAATATTACCATGTTTATCAATAAGGGCTCCTCCAATGGATACTGTTTGCACAAAAGTATCAACAATAATCTCGGCATCACCGCTGTCACTCCAACGATAACCGATTACCTTACCTTCATTGTCTAAATAACCTTCTCCTTCAGTCTCGGGATCAAGTAATCCGATGGTCATAAGAATTTCTTTGTTAATTTCAGGTAGTTGTAGTGATAATGGTAATGGAGTGAATTTAGTAGGATTGTCTAATAATAAAATAGCAACATTTTTGTTAGGGTTAACTCTTAGTGCGGCCGCCTTCATTTCTTTATTGTTTATGGTTTTTATTTTGAAATTGTTGTTGTTTTTTACCATAATATCTGCAGAAGTTAAAATTAAATTATCTGCAATAATTAATCCAGACCCTTTTTGGCCATTGGCATTTTCTACAGCCACGATGGAGGCCCTAAGTTTGTATAAATTATGAGGATTTAGGCTTTCATATGGAGGCTGATTGTTTATACAGAATTTATTATCAATATTTGCAAAAGAGCTTTCAATTGAATTCTTACCTTCTATCAATGCAACATCTTCAGTATCAAGAGGTACATCAACCCAATAATCATCAACAACTTTTACATTGTCGGTTATTTTTTCAGTGAGGTTAGTTACAATAGTACGACTTTGTTCATCAATTGCTGCCATATGGCAATTTTCATCAACAACTGCTATTCCGTCGCTAGCAATAGGTTCTAGAACGACATCTTCTATAGTTTCTAAACCAATTTTTGCACTAGCAACAGGTTCTAGAACGACATCTTCTATAGTCTCTAAACCAATTTTTGTACCCGCAACAGGTTCTAGAACGACATCTTCTATAGTTTCTAAACTAGCTTCACTTCTACCTGGGATGACAACCTTATCGGCAATGCATTTTTGCAAAATATTTATACCTTGAAGGGTGTTAGCATATTGTCCAGCAAAAGTTCCATTTTTGCGCTCAACTTTTTTTAGATGTGCTAATTGACGAGTAATTTCTTGTGGATGAATGCGTTGTGTTAATGTAGTATTAAAACATTCAATTTCAGGTAATTTAGTTAAGGCATCTTCAAAAGCTCTTTCAACTAACAGAGTTTCGCCTTTAGGTTCTCCCTCGGAAATTTGTCCGTATCCTGTAGTCATTCCTTTACAATAAACCTTATTTTTATCAAGGCTCATTATGCGCCAAACAACATTCATTTCAGATGAGCCACTACGGAGTTTTTTTGATTTGGAGTTTTTCCAGTCAAATTCATCACAAATATTCATGAAATAGTCTGTTATTTCGGCAGTGATTAAGTATTCGGGGTGCTCGATACGATCTGAATTAAGATAGTATGGATTGGTTTTTTCGACAACAATAGGATAATAATCGTTCATTGTTTCAAAAAATACTTCAGAGAATTTCATGTCTTTTTGCATTGCTCTGCCTTTGTTTAAGAAAACATTTTTGTTTTCTCTGCGACAACCAAAAATACGGAATTTATAATTTCCTAATTTGGTACTGTAATTTTCATAATCGCCATTTTTATTGATACGAAAGTCAACATATTCTAATTTTATCGGGGCAAGAGCAGAACGATTTTGGTGCAAGTAAAGATATGCATCTTGTTGTGCGTCGTCAACAATAAGAGTTTGGTAATGATATTTTTGAGTGTCTTGTAAATATGAAAAACGTTTAACAGGTTTTTTGGTCATAGGTTCGCACATACAATCAAATAAACCAAGAGTAGAATCGCTACCATCGCACATACAAGGAAAAAGTTCGGGACTTTCTTTGCTACAAGATGTTAGTAAAGCTAATAGGCTAAGTAGTTGTAAAGTATAAAATTTTTTCATTTATGTGCTCCTATTTATTTTTGCCAGACAAATTGCGACGATATGATAACGCCTCGGCGATATGCAGTTTAAGGATTTTTGTTTCATTTTGCAAGTCTGCAATTGTTCTTGCTAACCGCAAAGTACGATGATATGCTCTAGCAGACAAATTATTTTTATCTGCGAAGGTTATTAGTAGGTTTTTTGCATCATCATCCATTATAGCAATTTCTTCTAATAGCTTTCCTTTTAAGTCGGCATTGGTATAAATTGTTTTTTCTCCTAAGCGTTGCAAGCGTTCGCTTTGAATGTTGCGGGCGTTGATAACTCTTTCTCTAATAGATGATGAGCTTTCTCCTTTTTTGACATTTGTTAGATCCCAAGGGCTGACGGCAGGTACTTCAATTTGAATGTCTATCCTGTCTAAAAGAGGTCCAGATATTTTGGACATATATTCTTGAGCACAAATAGGTGCTCGGCTACATTCTAAAGAATGATTGCCAAGATTGCCACAGCGACAAGGATTCATTGCGGCAATAAGTTGAAAATTTGCAGGATATGTTGTATGAGCATTTACTCTAGATATGCTTACATAACCATTTTCTAAAGGTTGCCTTAAAGCTTCAAGGGTAGAACGATTAAATTCCGGTAGTTCATCTAAAAAGAGTACTCCATTATGAGCTAATGATATTTCTCCGGGTTGTGCTTTTCGCCCGCCTCCGACTAATGCAGGTGTGGAGGCATTGTGGTGTGGATCTCTAAAAGGTCTATCAAAAGATATTTGACTATCTTTTAAGATTCCTGCAACTGAATGGATCATACTTGTTTCCAGAGCCTCATTAATTGTCATGGGGGGTAATATTCCGGGAAGACGAGCGGCTAACATTGATTTTCCAGCTCCCGGCGGACCAATCATTAAAAGATTATGTCCTCCAGCAGCTGCTACCTCCAAAGCTTTTTTTGCGCTTTCTTGCCCTTTAACATCAGCCATATCTAAATGATTAGTTTGTGAAAGGGCTTTTTGAGCTTGAGGTGTTGGCAAGAAACAGTTGTTGCAAAGATGGTTTATTAATGCGTTTAAATTAGGGGCAGCGATAATTTCTGATAGATCAGCCCACACAGCTTCAGCTCCTTGTGCAGCTGGACAAATAAGTCCTAACTTTTCTTTTTTTGCTGCCATTGCTGCAGGAAGGACGCCATTTACGTTTAAAATTGTGCCGTCCAAGCTCAGCTCTCCCATTGCAAGATATTTCTTTAGTTTATCTGATGGTATTATCCCCATAACAGATAGGATTGATAGCGCTATGGGTAAATCAAAATGAGAACCTTCTTTTAGAAGGTCTGCGGGTGATAAATTTATAACAATTCTTTTGGCCGGTAATTGAAGACCAATGGATTGTAGTGCGGAGCGAACCCTCTCTTTGCTTTCGGCAATAGCTTTATCTGGTAATCCGACAATAATGAAGTTTGGTAAACCAGATACGAGTTGAACCTGAAGGTTTACATTTAATGCTTCTAGCCCGTTAAAAGTAATGGTGTTTATGCCCGATAACATTGTTGTCCCTTTACCAACGAGGAGTAATCTCAGAATCTCGCCAACGTCTGGTTGGGTAAGTATCTACTTTCAGAAAATCAAAATTTGCAGTTTTGTAAGGGATGTTTCTAAATCTTACAAATCCTTTTTTTTCAAAGTTGCGAGCACAATCTTCAGCAGATAGAGAATTGCCGTTATAACAATGAACAACAGTTCGATTATACGGGTTTAGTAATCCTATCTTGGAGCATGAAGAAGCTTGAGCTGTAAATGTGATGCTCAAAAATATGCCAAAAAAGATTAAACCTGTTATTTTATACATAAAAAAAAGACCTTTCTTTAATTAAGTTTAATTTAAATCTAAAATATTAAATCTTCATTAAAAATAATTTAGAAAATGCTTGCAAAATAAAGTTTTTGTGATATTAGTTCTTTCGTCCCTTGCCATAGCGATGGTTATGGCTATACAAGAACCGGTCTTTTAGACCATTTGTTGAGAAATCCATAAGGAGATTTATTTATGACTAAATATGAGAGCGTGTTAATTGCACGTCAAGATTTGGGCGCTTCTCAGGTTAGTAATATTGTTGCTGAAATGAGCAATGTTATTGCAAGCCAAGGCGGTGAAGTTGTCCGTGTTGATAATTGGGGTTTGAAAAACCTTGCTTATCGTATTAAAAAAAATCGTAAAGGCCATTATGTTCTTTTAAACATTTCTGCTCCGGCTCAAGCTATTGCAGAATATGAGCGTTTGCTTAGAGTTAACGAAGATGTAATTCGTTATATGACAGTTAGAGTTGATGAATTTTCTGATGCATTGAACTCAGATAGTTCAGAAACATCTGTAGTCGAAGAATAGGAGAGATTAAGATGGCTAAACAAGTATTCTTTAGAAGAAAAAAAAGCTGCCCGTTTTCAGGTGAAGACGGACTTAAAATCGACTATAAAGATGTAAAATTGCTTTCTCGTTATATTTCTGAAAAAGGCAAAATCATCCCAAGTCGTATCACTTCAGTTTCGGCTAAAAAACAAAGAGAATTGGCGAAAGCTATTAAAAGAGCTCGCTATCTCGGTTTGTTGCCGTATGTTGCAATGTAAGTTTAAGGAGAACGGATATGGAAGTTATCTTGCTTGAACACATTGAAAGACTCGGTAAAATGGGTGAAAAAGTAAACGTGAAGAACGGTTATGCCCGTAACTATTTGTTACCTCAAGGTAAAGCTTTGCGCGCTACTGAAGCAAACTTGGCTGTTTATGAAAAACAAAAAGCTGAGTTGGAAGCTCACAACAAACAGTTGTTTGATGAAGCTTCAAAATTGGCTGAGTCTTTGAAAGGTTATTCAACAGTTTTGATTCGACAAGCTGCTGAAACAGGTCAGTTGTATGGTTCTGTTACTATTCGTGACATTGCCGCTGCTGTTAAAGATGCAGGTTTTTCTATTGAACGCCGCCAAGTTTATTTGGATAAGGCAATCAAGGATTTGGGAATTTACCAAGTTAAATTAAACTTGCATCCTGAAGTTAGCCAAACAATTTTGGTTAACGTTGCCAGAACAGAAGATGATGCTAAAAAACAAGCCAAAGCTTATGAAAATAACTAATCGGTTTTTTTAGTATTTGAATTGAAAAAAAACCTCCGTTTGATTTGAACGGAGGTTTTTTTGTTGTTATCCTTTATAAAGCGAACTTTGCTTATATTTGGTGATGGCAAAGCGGGTTAGAACACCGATTACCGCAGCCAAAGG
>JAZNVJ010000177.1:0-5437 GCA_045592765.1 Alphaproteobacteria bacterium
GCAAACGGACCAAAATATTTATTTTTATCTTGCCTTTCTCCCCTATATTTACGCAAACAAGGAAATTCAGCCCCAACATCTATCATCAAATGCGGAAAAGTTTTATCATCTTTTAATAAAATGTTATATCGTGGCTTAAATTTTTTTATTAATTCATTTTCCATCAACAAGGCTTTAGCCTCATTTTCCACCACAATAAATTCCATCCGCTTTATTTGCGCTACCATTTGTTGCAAACGAATAGGTAATTTATCAATATGCGAATAAGCTATTATTCTTTTTTTGATATTTTTTGCTTTTCCCACATATAAAACTTCTTCTTTTTCATTAATCATTCGATACACCCCCGGATTTTTGGGAGCAATTTTTATATGTCGTAATAAATTTTTTAAACCATTATTATAATCAAATATTTTCATCATCACCTCATATGCTTAAATATTATATTTTCACATATAAAAATCAACAAAAAATCCCGACAATCAAAACTGATTGCGGGATTTTAAAAGATTAATGTCCATAATGTGTTTCTTTGTCTTTAGACATTTCCTCCAACTTTTTGATAAGGACATTACACTGCTGCTCTTTTTCGGCATATCTTTTCTCAAGATTTTTTACCTGAGCTACCAATACATCCTTTTCTCTTACAAGGGTCTCCTTAGCCTTAATATAATCACTAATGGAGGCATCCATTCTTGCAACCATCGCTCTTAAAGTCGCTATTTTTCTCTTTGAGCGATACCAACCTATGCCACATACAATCACGGCAGTAATTAAAATAATATTAGCTATCATATCTTAAAAATTTAATTGTTAATTAAAGATATCCTCTTATTTTTAAATTGCAACAAAATTTTGACAAAAAAACTCCAAAGCTTAAACTTTAGAGTCTCTTCGCTAAAATAAACTATTAAGATCTATTTTACGCCTTTTAGCTTCCTCCTCAACAAAACGTCTTCCCTTACGAGAAACATTTTGCCAATTGTTAGCTACACATCCAGCATAATAGTTTTTAAACCAGACATCAGTCATACGCAAAATAGCTTTTTTATATTCCTGAGATGCGGTCTTCTTAGCTTTTTGTTTTGCAATAAATTGCAATAACAAAATAACCAGTGCCATCACAATAAAAAGCAATAGGCAAATTAACATAATTTTTTCCATAATATTTAAGGGTTTATAAGTTTTCTGCTTATTGTTTCATAAATAACGGTATCAACAAATGCTCTTTTATAAATAACACTTTCCGATGCATCTTGTAGTTTGTGATACAACAATAAAAGATTGGGATCACTCATTGCTGAAACTTTACGATCAATTTGCCGCAGTTCTCGTATTTTCTTTATTGCTCCGATAAGCAAAAACAAAATTACGAAAACCATTAACATAATAAGAATTGTTTTCATAACATCATATCTATTTATTAATAATTATAAAGTTTTTTCAAAATATCAGTTTTTAACTAAATTGCAACAAAAAAACTCCGGGATTTTATCTCCGGAGTTTAATAAACACTTGTTATCACATAAAACCGCGTCGTTTCATTTCTTCATCAACCGCCTCTATAAAAGAATCATCATAAGTCGTTTGAAACTTATGAACATGTCTATGAAGTCCTTTTATAGCCATATCAGGACTGCTAACAAGTCTTAAAAGGATTTCCTCACTCAATTTTTCTCTTTGCTTTTTTGTTTTTTTTCTTTCTTTATATTCACCATAAAGATGAGCAATCAAGCTAAAAACAAACAAACAAAGAACAACTAAAGAAATTGTAACTGAAAAAGCTTCCATCTTATAATATTTTTAATTAATAATAACAAGCTCAGAAGTTTTTATCTTCTGAATAAATCACTTTTTTACAATTTTATTTTTAGGCTTGATTTTTATCAAACCTATCGCCACCGATAGAGAAATTATTAAAGCTAATATCATAAGCTAAATATTTCTTCTGTTATTTCTTATCACTCGTTTTAATATGATGTTTTGTGTAACATACTAACTCATGATACATTTTCACAAGCGCCTGATTTTCCTGAACATTCCATGTTCTTTCATTATATGCGTTTTCTTTTTGTTTAAGGCGTTCATAATATTTCTTGGCATCTTTCAAGTCATCAAAGAATATTAATGACTTAATTTCCTCCAGGAGTTCTCGTTTACAAGTTTCATCAAACTGCAAGCTTTCAATAATTTTCGTTTTATCCACTACTCGCAGTAACGAAGAAACCGCCTCTTTAATATCATTGCTGACATTATTCTTATCACACTCGCTACATCCTTTTTCAGAACGGCACGTTTTTATTTGCTTATGCAAATTAAGATTCCAAGCTAACATTGCACCTACGGCAACAATTAACAAAATTAAAATAGTTTCCATAATTTCACAATTTAAATTAATAATAAAAAAAACATTTTCAAAGTAAAACTTTTTGCAAAAAAAATCAATAAAAAACAGAGGACTTTCTTGTCCTCTGTTTTCTATTTTTTAGAATATCCTAATTACTCTTCTGTTTGAGTCTCTAAAGCCTCAGCCTTAAGAGCTTGGATTTCCTTATCATTCTGAGCAGCAACTTTCTTTAAGGCTCTCAAAACAGTACCTGTACCGGCCGGAATCAAACGACCGACAATTACGTTTTCTTTCAAACCTTTGAGAGTATCTACTTTGCCCTCAACTGCTGCTTCGGTCAAGACACGAGTGGTCTCTTGGAATGATGCAGCAGAAATGAATGACTTGGTCTGCAAGCTTGCTTTAGTAATACCAAGCAAGATAGAATCTGCAACTGCAGGTTCTTCACCGTTAGCTATCATCTTAGCATTTTCAGCCTCAAATACATCACGGTCAACTTGCTCACCTACTAAGAATGTCGTATCACCAGGTTGAGTAATTTCAACTTTACGCAACATTTGTGAAACAATAACTACAATATGCTTGTCATTAATTTTCACACCTTGCAAACGATAAACATCCTGAACTTCTTTAACCAGATATTCAGCAAGTTTTTCCACACCGAGTACACGTAAGATATCATGTGGAGCAGGAATACCGTCAACCAAAGAATCACCTTTCTTAACCATATCGCCATCTTGAACAACCAAATGACGACCTTTAGGAATAAGGTATTCAATAGCATTTCCTTTTTCCGGAACAACCGAGATGCGTTGTTTTGCTTTATAGTCCTTTCCGAATTCAACTCTACCATCAATATCAGAAATGATAGCAGGATCTTTCGGACGACGAGCTTCAAACAATTCTGCAACTCGAGGCAAACCACCGGTAATATCTTTAGTCTTAGAGCTTTCTCTCGGAATACGAGCGATAACATCACCGACTTTAACTTCATCACCATTATCAACGGACAAAATCGCATCAGCAGACATATAGTAACGAACTTCTTTACCGTTATCTCCCATTACGTGTTTACCCTTAGCATCTTTTAACATAATGCTTGGTTTTAAACCTGCGCTGGAAGATGTTGAACGCCAATCAATAACTACCTTAGAAACAATACCGGTTGTTTCATCAGTATTTTCTCTAACTGATACATTATTGATTAAGTCAACCAATTCTACTTTACCGGCTTTTTCAGTAATTACCGGAACAGTAAACGGATCCCACTCGGCAACTTTTTGTCCTTTCTTAACTTTGGCACCTTCAGCAACCAAAATCTTAGTACCATAAGGAACATGGTGACGAGATTTTTCACGACCTTGAGCATCTTCAATCACAATCTCACAGTTACGAGACAACACCAAAGCATGACCTTCAGAATTGGTAACAGTATGATTATTCTCAAGTTTTAATACACCGGCAAACGGAATTTCAACAGAAGCTTGTTCTGCACCTTTTTGTGCCGCACCACCAATATGGAACGTTCTCATGGTTAACTGTGTACCCGGTTCACCGATTGATTGAGCTGCAATTACACCTACAGCTTCGCCAACATTAACCGGAGTACCACGAGCCAAATCACGACCATAACAAGCAGCGCAAACGCCGTTTTCACTTTCACAAGTTAATACCGAACGGATTTTAACTTGTTCAACACCAGCTGCTTCAACAATTTCAACGTCGTTTTCATCTATGAGTTTACCTTTTTCAATCAATACCGCACCGGTTTCCGGATGTACAATATCTTCTTGAATAGTTCTACCCAAAATTCTCTCACCGATAGAAACCACAACATTACCGCCGTCAACAACCGGACGAACAATAATGCCACGTTCAGTACCGCAGTTTGTTTCGGTAATAACAACGTCTTGAGCCACGTCAACCAAACGACGGGTCAAATAACCTGAGTTAGCAGTTTTCAAAGCGGTATCAGCCAAACCTTTACGAGCACCGTGAGTTGAGCTGAAGTACTCAGACACTGTCAAACCTTCTTTAAAGTTTGAAATAATCGGTTGTTCAATAATTTCACCATTAGGTTTAGCCATCAAACCACGCATACCGGCCAACTGACGCATTTGTGCAGCCGAACCACGAGCTCCGGAGTGAGCCATCATGTATACGGAGTTTATATAACCGTTTTCAACCTTAGAAATGTTCTTCATCATTTCATCGGCAATCTTATCGGTACAAGCTGCCCAAATATCAACCACTTTGTTGTATTTTTCGCCCTTGGTAATAAGACCGTTTTGATACTGTTCTTCAAATTCCTTAACTTGTCTTTCGGTATCTTCAATCATTCCTTTCTTAGCATCCGGAACAATCAAATCATCCTTACCGAATGAAATACCTGCCTTACAAGCATTTTGGAAACCAAGAGCCATAATACGATCAACAAACATAACTGTTTCTTTTTGACCGCAGTGACGATAAATGGTATCAATGAGCTCTCCAATCTCTTTTTTACGCAACAAGCGATTAACCAAAGAGAACGGAACATCTTTGTGCTTAGGTAACACTTCAGAAACGATAATACGTCCCGGAGTTGTTTCTATCAAGCCGACTTTAGTTTCACCATTATCATCCACATATTCCATACGACATTTAATTTTGGCATGCAAATCAACAACTTTTTCGTTCAAGGCTAATTGAACTTCATTAAAGTCTGCAAATGCCATACCTTCACCGCTCATTCCTTCTGCATCATAAGTCAGGTAATAAATACCCAACACCATGTCTTGAGTAGGAACGATAATTGGTTTTCCTGAAGCCGGAGACAAGATGTTGTTGGTAGACATCATCAAAACACGAGCTTCTAATTGAGCTTCAATAGACAACGGAACGTGAACAGCCATTTGGTCACCATCGAAGTCAGCGTTAAATGCAGTACACACTAGCGGATGCAAGTGAATAGCTTTTCCTTCAACCAAAACCGGCTCAAATGCTTGAATACCAAGTCTGTGCAAAGTAGGAGCACGGTTCAACAATACCGGATGCTCACGAATAACTTCTTCCAAGATATCCCAAACTTCCGGACGCTCTTTTTCTACC
>JAZNVJ010000178.1:0-1835 GCA_045592765.1 Alphaproteobacteria bacterium
AAAAATATATTGGAAAGATGACACTGGTAAAAAACTTTTGATAAAAAGCAACAGTCCTGATGGTCCTGCTTTTCATCAATATGCCGAAGAAATGATAAAATTACGCACCATGATAGATAGTGGAGGTTTATCTGACAATCAAAAAAGAGATTTAGGTATAACCCAAGAACCTGTCTCTGAAGAAGATAAAAACAGGATATTTCAGGCTTTGTGCGAACCATTATCCATAGCCCTTCAAGAAGCGGCAGCAATTGATGCTGATGCAACTTTTTTTGCTGCTAGCATGTCAACAGCCCAAATGCTTAAAGATGGTGCTGTTTCTGCAGATAGAGATGCATATGTTAATTTTTACAAAGCACAGTTTTATTCTCTTGCTAAAAAACTACGTCAAGGACAACAACTTGACGGAATAAAAAACACCAAAAAACTTTCTGAAATTAGTAAAGATGCTGTCAATCTTTGCGTCGAACAAAACGAAAAAGAAAACGGACTAAATGAAGACAATAAATATTTAACCAAAATAAACAATATCATCAGCTCAAACAATATTGATGACAACACCCATATTACAACATTACAACAAGAAGCTGTCAGTTCTTCAAAAAAAATACAAAAACTGTCTCAACAAGAACAAAATTATACCGATAGTTTAAACTTAGCATCACATAGTCAAACTACCTACGGAGATGAAAAAAGACGGCTTCAAGCTACCAGACAAAGATGCACTCAACAACCTCGAAGAGACAATGCCTCAGAACGAGAAGCTCAAGCAACTCAGAGGCGTGCACAAACAGATACTGTAAGAGAGCAATTTAGCCGGTAAAGGAGAACGCTATTGATAAAAAAAATTCTTAAAATATTCCGGTTTGCCTTTATTGGAATCACGTGGTCTTATTTGTTTTTGCTTATGAGCAACAATCTTGTCTTTCATCTTTGGAACTTTAACTTTATGAGCGCCCATAGTTGGCAAACCATTATTCGTTTCTGGAATTCCGGAGGAATTATCAAAAGTTCTGCAGACTATATGTTTTTAGGCACTCTATGTGCGCTCCCTTTTGCTTGGATATGGGGTTGGCATTATCTTCTCAAAAGAAACTATCTTGAAATATTGCTTTATCCTATCAACTCATATAATCGTTATGTCATAAAAAAATACGGACAATCAAGCAAACGAATTGTTTTACGCAACATCAAATCAAGTCAAAAAATTATTGACGAAATAAAAAATCAGCTTGAATCCATAAAACCAGAAAAGAATAAAGAGGTTTTAGGTATTCGCAATACCGTAAATCAAAAAATTAAAGAGCTAAATAAAAATTAAAGATATAAAACAGTTGTTAACTAATTTTATGCTAGGATATAATCAAAAATAAAAAACTTAAGGAATTTGTCTTGAAACCGCTAATGATATTAACCCGCATAATCTTTGTAGGTCTCTTCTGGAGTATTTTATTCTTAGAAGGTATTCGGGTTATTATGTTAACTAATTGGCATTTTGATATTTTGCGAACATCTCACTGGTTATACGCTTGGAACTTATGGTTATCTGGTTGGGTTATTGATGATCCTAAAGAATGGGCTTTTATTTTAATAATTATTACCTTTATTCCTGTTTGGCTCACTGGTTGGGCTGCTTTAAGTATGGTTCATTGGGGAAAAATTTTAAAAAACATATTACGTCTTCCAATATCTTTAATCAGCAAACTATTTGAAAAGCAAGTAACAAAACTAGCGACAACAGCAAGTAAAAAAGTTGTAAAAAAGAAAAAATCATACAAAGAAATTCGTCCTCGTAGTATTCGAGCTCCTATGGAAGAAAGTGCCTACGCTCCGTC
>JAZNVJ010000179.1:0-9909 GCA_045592765.1 Alphaproteobacteria bacterium
TCTTTTTTGCGTCCTCTCAAATTAACCAAAAATTGTTTTTCTATTTTCATATACTGATTAAATAACCATTTAGACTGAAATAACACTAAAACAGAAAACAACAACATCAACATCGTAACCTTAGGGTTATCAGTCAAAAATTGATGAATCGCAATTACAATAAAAAACACCACCACCAATAATCTAAAACTGGTTAACACCATTAAAGGTAATCTATTTAGCTTTTTTGCATTCCAAAGTTTGAAATACAATGCGGCAATTTTTTGATTTGATACAAAGAAGTTTTTAGCCCCTTCAAGACCATTATGAATATGGCAAAAACCATATTTTTCTTCTAATTTTTGCATCAAATTTTGCTTTATTTCCTCACGCTTGTGTTTTCGAGCGAATTTACAAGCAAGATGAGCAAACTTTTCTTTAAAATATATCGGCAAAATTGTTTCCCACCCGATTAATGCTTTCAAAAATGGTGCCATAATTATCAATGTCACAGCAGTAACTACTAATCTTGCCGGCAAATCAGGAAGTTTTTCATGCACAAACGGATTTATAAAATACTTAGATATTCCCAGTATTGTTGAAAGTATCATTGAAAACAACACTAAACGTAACGAATAATTTTTAAACAATAACTTCCAACGTCGTTCTTCCATTTGAGTTTCATCTGCCAATGATGTATTACCCTCTATATATTTGTTCCATCCTGTCGGAATAAGTTTACTGACTTTTTTATATATTCCATCAGATGATTTTATCATCAAAGGGGTCAAAAAGGTTGTAATTACCGAAACTGCTACAATAATCGGATATACCTTAGGACTCAAAACTTTAAGACTCATACCAAGTGATGCAATAATAAACGCAAATTCACCAACCTGAGCTAATGAAAACCCTCCCGAAATTGAGGTCTTAAGGTTCTGCCCCGAAAACAAAAATCCAAAACAAGAAAAAATAACTTTTCCGAAAATCACTATAAAGGTAATAACCAAAATCGGCCAAGCATAAGTAATAAACATATTCGGATCAACAAGCATACCTACTGATACAAAAAATACTGCGCCAAAAAAATCTTTTAATGGTTTAAGCACTTTTTCTATACGCTGAATAATTTCGGTATCCGCCAAAATTGAACCCATGATAAATGCACCCAACGCTGAAGAAAAACCTGAATATGTCGCAAACAAAACCATTCCGAAACACAAACTCAGCATTACAATCAGCAAAGTCTCATCATTCAAATGTGCATTAATTTTTTTAAGTAAAGTTGGCACCAAATAAATACCGGTAACAAAACATATAACCAAAAAGAATATTAATTTAACTGTACTCAAAACCAATTCTTCGCTATTAATATTAGTACCCAAAGCAATGGTTGGAAGTAACACTAATAATAAAATTCCTACAATATCTTCAACCACCAAAACACCAAACACAAGATCCGTAAACCGCTGTTTTTTAATATTTAAATCATCAAACGCCTTAATAATAATCGTTGTTGATGACATTGATATCATACTTCCTAAAAAGAAACTGTCTATTGTTGGCCAACCAAGCATTAATCCGACATTATATCCTAAAAATAACATAAATAAAATATTTGCCATTGCGGTAATCATTGCAGATTTACCGACATTAATCATTTTGCTGAAACTAAATTCCAACCCCAAACTAAATAACAAAAAGATAACTCCGACATCTGCCCACAAAGTTATATTTTCTCTATCTGAAATAGTAGGCAAAAAATTAAAAAACGGGCCGACCAAAATACCGGCCAAAATATATCCCAAAACCGTCGGTTGCTTTAGCTTCTTAAATATTAAGGTTACAATAGCGGCATAAATACTTATCAAAGTCAAATCTAAAAGTAAGGTATGTATTGAGTGCATCTTTTTTCCTATTCTCTAATCAAATTTGCGCATTAATTTAGCAAAAAGATATTAATTTATCATAAAATTTGTAGTATTTTATTTTTTATTTTGTTAGTTTATAAAAAACAAACGGAGATTTTATAATGAATAATCAAGCATCATCAACCCCTCGAGCCTTAAGAACAAATATATGTATTGTTGGCAGACGCAATGCCGGCAAATCATCCTTGATTAATGCCATTTGCGGGCAAGATGTTGCTATTGTATCTGAAACTGCCGGCACAACCACCGATGCTGTTGCTAAAGCTTACGAATTATTACCTTTAGGAGCGGTTACTTTTTATGACACTGCCGGACTTGATGATGAAGGTAAACTCGGACTGCAACGTATCAATGCAACCAAAAAAGTTTTATATCGCTCAGATATTGCAATAATGGTAATTGGTGCTGATGGTCTACAAGAAACAGATAAAAACATTATTAATGAAATCAGAAATTTAAATATTCCGTTTGCGGTTGTTTTTAATAAAACTGATATTTACAATCCTCTTCCCGAAGATGAAAGATGGCTAAACAAATATGAAATTCTTTTTGTTAAAGCTTCTGCTGCCAAAAAAGAAAATATTGATAATGTAAAACAACTGATTATTGATTTAGCTCCTGAAGATTTAAAAAAAGATCCCCTATTAGCCGGAGATTTATTTAAGCTTAACGATATTGTTGTTTTGGTAATGCCGGTTGACTATTCCGCCCCTAAAGGAAGATTAATTCTTCCTCAAGTGCAAGTACTGCGTGAGATTTTAGATAAGGGAGCCAAAGGAATTGTTGTCAAAGAAACTGAATTAGCTGATTTACTTTCCGAATTAAAACAAAAACCGGCTTTGGTAATCAGCGATTCTCAAGTAATTATGAAAGTTGCACCAATTGTTCCGAATGACATCCCGCTCACTACTTTTTCTATTTTATTTGCTCGCAATAAAGGCGATATTGAAATTATGTTTGCTGGAGCCATGGCGATAGACCGTCTTAGAGACGGAGATAAAATTCTCATTGCTGAGGCTTGTTCTCACCATGCTCTAGATGATGATATTGGCAAAGTAAAAATTCCTAATTGGCTCAAAAAATATACAGGCAAAGATCTTATGTTTTCTTTTTGTAACGGTATAGATTTTCCGGATAACTTAGAAGAATATTCATTGGTAATTCATTGCGGCGGATGTATGATTAATCGTATAGAAATGTTACGACGTCTCAAAGAATGTACCAGACGCAAAGTAATGATAACTAATTATGGGGTAACCATCTCTAAAACTCAGGGTGTATTAGACAGGGTACTCAAACCTTTAAAATTAACCTGATTTTTAGTTCATTACTGTTCTAAGACTCTAACTACTTCTTCAGTTACTTTTTTTGCATCGCCATAAAGCATAATGGTATTATCCGCAAAAAACAATGGATTTTCCACACCAGAATAACCACTAGCTAAAGATCTTTTTACAAAAAAGACTGTTTTAGCTTTTTCCACATCCAAAACCGGCATTCCATATATTGGCGAAGAAGGATCAGTCTTTGCCAAAGGATTAGTAACATCATTTGCCCCGATAACATATGCAACATCTGCTGTTGCAAACTCTCGATTTATTTCTTCCAGCTCAAACACCTCATCATACGGAACATTTGCTTCGGCCAACAACACATTCATATGTCCCGGCATTCTTCCTGCCACCGGATGTATTGCATATTTAACCTCCACCCCATACTTATTATGCAATTCATCTGCCATTTCTTTTAATACGTGCTGAGCCTGTGCCACAGCCATTCCATATCCCGGAACAATAATCACCTTAGATGCATTTTCCATAATAAATGCCGCATCTTCAGGACTTCCGGCTTTTGCAACTTTTTCTTCAGAAGATAATACAGAAACTTTTACATCATTTCCAAATCCGCCAAGCATAACACTAAAAATCGAGCGATTCATCGCCTTAACCATAATATAAGATAATATAGCTCCGCTTGCTCCGACAATCGCTCCGACAATAATCAATAACACATTACTAAGCGAAAATCCTATTCCTACTGCCGCCCAACCGGAATAAGCATTAAGCAACGATATAACAACCGGCATATCAGCCCCACCAATTGGTAACACCAATAAAATACCAAGTAATATTGTAATTCCTGCCAAAACATAAAACATTGATTGCTCGGCTGTTAACACAAAATAAGCACAAACAACCAACATTCCTAAAGCCAATAATAAATTTATTATTTGTTGCCCTTTAAATACTATCGCTTTTGCAGACATCAAACCTTGTAACTTGGCAAAGGCAATCATCGAGCCGGAAAAAGCAACTCCACCAATAACCAAACCGATAGTATTGTCCAACAATTCTGAAGAACCTACAATAATTTCCGCTAAAGCAATTAATACTGCAGACAATCCGCCCAATCCGTTAAAAACTGCAACCATTTGCGGCAAAGAGGTCATTTTAACCTTCAAAGCTGTATATGTTCCAACCATTCCTCCGACAAGAAGCACCCCAAAAGGTAACAACCAATCGCTAACCATTGCGGAATACATTGTCATCCCAATAGCAATAATCATCCCAAGCATTCCAAGCAAATTGCCTCTTCTTGCTGTTTGTGGCGATGCTAACCCTCTAATCGATAATATAAACAACACACTGGCTAATAAATAAGAAAAATACAATAACGGAGTCATTATTTTTTCTCCTTTTTCTTAAACATTAACAACATTCGATGTGAAACTGCAAACCCCCCAAAAATATTTATTGCGGCAAAAAACACTGCAGCCAAACCCAAATATTTAGCAATATTATTTTCTTCCATACCGGCAATAATCAAAGCCCCCACAATCACAACACCGGAAATTGCGTTTGAAACACTCATAAGTGGAGAATGAAGTGCCGGAGTAACTCCCCACACAACAAAATATCCTATAAAACAAGCCAAAACTAAAATTGTTAATAAAAACCCAAAATCCATCTACTTCTCCTCCAACAAAATTTTTCCGTTATAACAAAAACAAGTTGTCGCTATAATCTCATCATCAAAATTAAGCTTTATTTTTTTGTTCTCTTTATCATACACTTGATTAACAAAATTAAACACATTTTGCGCCCATAACTTGCTGGCTGATTGTGCTACTTTTGATACTAAATTACTATCTCCGATAATCTTAATTCCTTCAACTTCACATTTTTCTACATTTCCTCCTGAAGCCACCGCCATATCTACGACCACCGCTCCTTTAGGCATAAGCTTTAACATTTCTTTATCTACCAATTTAGGCGCCGGTTTACCTTGTACCAAAGCGGTTGTAATCAACACATCTGTTTGCTTCAATCGCTCACTAACCGCAATTTTTTGTTTTAGCAAATATTCTTCGGATACTTGTTTAGCATATCCCCCTGATACTTCAGTATGCTCATCTGTATCAACTTCCACAAACTTTGCGCCTAAAGATTCAACTTGCTCTTTAACCTCATTTCTTACATCTGCAGCATATACCACTGCCCCCAATCTTTTAGCTGTTGCTATTGCCTGTAATCCGGCAACCCCTGCCCCCATAATCAAAACTTTTGCCGGAGAAATTGTTCCTGCCGCAGTCATAAGCAACGGTGCTGCCTTGGAAAGATTGGCAAAAGCCTCTATAACTGCTGCATATCCGGCTAAATTACTCTGAGAAGATAAAATATCCATACTTTGTGCTCTGGATATTCGGGGCATAAGCTCCAAAGCAAAACATGTAATACCTTGTTTAGCACAATCAGAAATCAATTGTTTATTAGCCAATACCTGAAAATTCGTAATTATAATTTGTCCGTGCTTAAACATTACTAATTCATCTGATGTCGGAGTATTAATTTTCAAAATAACATCAGCTGCATCAATAGTACTTTTCTTCGATTCGCCGATTTTTGCTCCGGCACTAAGATACTGCTCATCACTAAAACCGGATTTATTCCCACATCCTTTTTCAAAGCTTACAGTTATCCCAAGATTTACATATTTTTGTACTATTTCCGGAGTAACAGCAACCCTATTTTCTCCTTCATTACTTTCTTTCAAAACGGCAATTTTCATTTTAAATCCCAAATTTTAACCTTATATAAAACTAAGCTTAAATATAATCGCTCAAAAATATTTTAACAATCAAATTTTAGAAAATGTCATGGCTGAATTAATAAAACTATTAACAATCTTTTTCAAAATAGGTTTGTTTACCTTTGGAGGCGGTTATGCAATGTTACCGCTTCTAAAAAGAGAAATTGTAAATAAGCATAATTTCTTAAGCGAAGAAGAATTACTTGATTTATATTCAATCGGACAATGTACCCCCGGAATTATTGCCATAAATGTAGCAACTTTCATCGGCTACAAACAAAAAGGACTTTGGGGTGCTATATTTGCCACTTTGGGAATGATTTTACCATCCTTATTTATAATTATTCTTATAGCCTCAATCCTAAAGCAATATATTCATCATCGTTATGTTGCATATGCTTTTGCCGGAATTCGTATTTGTGTTGTTGCACTAATTGCAGATATTGCTTATGAACTATGGCAAAAAAACGTCAAAGGAATAAATCAGCATTTTATTTTTATTTTCTCAATTGCTCTTCTTTCTTTTTTCAACATCAGTGCTGTTTGGATTGTAATATTATCAGCCCTGATAACTTTCGGAATTGAAGAAATTCAATTAAGGAGAAAAAAATGATTTATCTTTTACTTTTTATTGAGTTTTTCAAAATAGGTCTGTTTGCTATTGGTGGCGGACTTGTAACTGTTCCTTTTTTATTTGATTTATCTGAAACCTATGGTTGGTTCACTGCCAAAGAATTAACCGATATGATAGCTATATCTGAATCAACCCCAGGACCATTGGGGATAAATATGGCTACCTATGCCGGTTTTAGCACCTGTGGAATTTTAGGGGCTATATTTGCTGTTGCCGGTCTTATCACCCCATCTATCATTATAATTGTTACAATTTCCAAACTAATGGCGCAATATCAATGTAACTATCGTCTGAAAAATATCTTAATCGGTATCAGACCTGCTGTTTTGGCACTAATTATCTTTGCCGGCTTGAGCATTGGCAAACTCTCATTAACAAATATAAGCTCTGCAATAGTATTTGCTATTTTGCTCATTTCCATTCGTTTTTGGAAAAAAAGTCCGATATTTTACCTATGTATTTCTGCAATTATAGGTATTATCTTCAAACTATAAAAAAGGGCTGTTTTTTTACAGCCCCAAAACTGATTACATATCCAATGCTTTACGATAGGTATCAAGCAAAAACTCTTGCTCATCTCTATCTGCATCATTCATTTTGCGCAATTTTAATACTGCACGCATAATCTTAACATCAAATCCGGCTGATTTTGCCTCAGCAAAAACATCTCTTATATCCGAAGCAATAGCTGCTTTTTCTTCTTCCAAATGCTCAATACGCTCTATTAATGAACGCAATCTGTCAGCAGCAATTCCACCAACTTCGGTTTTATTTTCTTCACTCATTATATTCTCCTTATTTGTAGTTATATTGTAAGAAAACTAACAAAATTAATCTCTTTTGACAAGCAATAAATTTTATTAATCTTTAGATAAAAATAACAGCTTGTTAACTTATTTAATATATAGTTTAGGCAAAAATTTAACAAGGATTCTACTATGCCAACAGATACACATACCAAAATTTTAGCCACTATCGGTCCATCATCTGCAACTAAAGAAGATATAGCTAAGCTAATTGATGCCGGTGCAGATGCTTTTCGTATTAATTTTAGCCATGGCACTCATGCCGAACACAAAAAAAGAATAAAACTAATTCGTCAATTAGAAAAAGAAAAAGGGCGTTTTATCTCAATTTTAGCTGATCTTCAGGGACCTAAGCTTAGAGTTGGTACATTCAAAGAAGATAAAGTACTATTAAAAGAAGGGCAAACATTTACTTTGGATTTAAACCCTGAAGCCGGTGATGATAAACGAGTTTGCTTACCTCACAAAGAAATTTTTGCCGCCCTTAAACCCGGTGATAATCTTTTGGTTAATGATGGTTATATTGTCCTTAACGTCAAAAAATGTAATAAAAATTATGCCGAAACCAAAGTAAAGGTAGGAGGCTACATTTCCAGTCACAAAGGCGTTAATTTGCCTAACACTCAACTAAATATTTCTGCAATAACCACCAAAGACAGAGAAGACCTAAAATTTGCACTTAAAATGGGCATTGATTGGATCGGTCTCTCTTTTGTGCAAAAAGCTCAGGACGTACAAGAATTAAGAAAGCTTGTTGATGGCAAGGCTTGGATTGTGTCTAAGTTAGAAAAACCTAGTGCTATTGATGATTTGGATGCCATAATTAAAGAATCAGATGCAATTATGGTTGCTAGAGGGGATTTGGGAGTTGAATGCCCGATTCAAAATGTTCCGGTATTGCAGAAAAGAATTGTTGCCGCTTGCCGCAAATATGCTCGTCCGGTAATCATTGCCACTCAAATGTTAGAATCTATGATAAACAACCCAACCCCTACCCGAGCTGAAGTTTCTGATGTTGCCACCGCAGTTTATGACGGTGCCGATACCGTAATGTTATCGGCCGAAACCGCTGCCGGCAAATATCCGGTAGAAGCAGTAAAAATGATGCATAAAATTGTATCCGAAGTAGAAAAGGATCCGCTATTTTTCGAGCTTACCCAAGCATCACGCAGACACCCTTGTAATTTAGGCGAAGCAGATTCTATTACTTTTGCCGCCAGTGAACTTTCTTGTATCCTAAGAGATGTAAAAGCCATTGTCAGCTACACTACTTCCGGTCTCACAACTTTTCTAACCGCCAGAGAGCGCCCTTATTTGCCGATTCTCGCCCTCACACCGGATATTAAAGTTGCTCGTCGTCTTGTCTTGGTATGGGGTGTTCGTCCGTTTATCAACAAACGCAGTTTCAAAAGCTTTAATGTCGTAGAAGATGCGGCAATAGAAGTTGCTCTTGAGAACAAATACGTAAAATCAGGCGACCATTTGATAATCACCGCCGGTTTCCCGCTAAACGTCAAGGGCAAAACCAATATGTTGCATACGGTTTGCATTCCTTAATTTTACCAAACCCAATTCTTAAAAATCCGATTTGTTATTCAAATCGGATTTTTTTATAAAAAAAACTCGCCTAAAACCAGCGAGTCTTTCCAAAATCTTATAAGCAATAAAAACTAACCCTGACGAGCTTTCAACTTAGGGTTCTTTTTGTTGATTACATATACACGACCTTTACGACGTACAACTTTGCAATCTTTATCACGAACTTTTTTGCTTTTCAAAGAGCTATAAATTTTCATCGTTTTATCCTTATTTATCAAAATTTATCCGCAACTTATGCCAAATAATACACTTTGTCAACCTTATTTTTAATTTTCTTTGTTAAAAAACACAAATACTTTTGCTTTTTAAGCAATAATGGCTATAATGAGCAACAAGTTCAACCTGTTTATTGGTATAACCAAATGATTAAATTTATTTCCGGCATTCTTTTTTTATGCATAATCTCTCTTTCGGCATTTGCTCAAATGCCCTATATTGAAGAAGCCAGAGCCTTAGGAGCTATCTCCGGTCAAGGGCTTGCTTGTGGCTCTACCAAATATGACACTTTTGAAATGCTTTCTCGAGCTATTTTACTAAGCAAATCTCCCAGCGACAAACTGCAAAATGATGCTTTTTATGCCTATATGGAAGAAAAAGCCAATGCTTATATATCTAAAGAACTGGACGGGTTTTATAGCTGTTCGGATATCATCAGACGTTTTGATAATCAAGATATTTTCAAAATTGTACTTTATGCTGACGGAACTCTCAAAATGCCTGACGGACAAATAATCACCCCTCGCAATCCTTATGATGCCAGATATATCTACAAAAACAACAAAGACCGAGAAACCGCTCAAGCTATTTACAATGGCAAAGAAGCCAAAATCCTTAAAGTCAATGTTGTTGATGAAAACATTGCCAAAGCAAA
>JAZNVJ010000180.1:0-6330 GCA_045592765.1 Alphaproteobacteria bacterium
GTATTAGCGACTATATAATTAAAATCAGGCTCTTGCCAAACTGCTTTTTTTGTAAATGAACACGCAGAAACAACTAATAAAAAAACCATAATAGCAATATGTTTCATTAACTAAGCTCCTGTGTTTTTGCGGATTTAAGATGTGTTTTCTTTTTATCTTTTTCAGTCTCTAACGGCGTTATACCCTCCACGCCGACTCCATCTTTAAATTCTATTATTTTGCGACGTAAATCTTTTAAATGCTGATTTGCTTTGAAATAATCATATTTCATGACCAACCTCGATTAACATTTTCTTCAAATAAATCATAACATATGATAGTTAAACAATACTTAATCTAACTCTTTATATACTTCTTCCCCTGCTTTTAACAAAATATCATACACTTTTTTGTTAGTTGAATTTTTGATTCGAGTATTTTGGAGTTTGTCTAACATTTTTTGTAATTTTTGATTAAATCGTTTATCTTTACGTAAATCATCTACTTTGCTAACGTTTTCTTCATCATCAATTTTATAATTAACCACAGCTTTAAGAGTTGCTATATACTGAGCTTCTTTTTGTGAGCTCAATTGCGCTTGAGTTTCTTGTATCCAACAAAAAAGCATTGCGGCTAATAGAGCTAGTTCTCTCATGTGTGTTTCTCCATAAAAAGATTGTTTTTATCGCTTTTATTTATATACTACAAGTATTGATATAGGTTTACTATTTTTTTTTGAAAGTTATCAAATATGAAAAAAGTTATGTGGGTTCTTCTTGATGATAGAATGGGCAGCGTTGGACAAGCAAAGGGCATTATACTCGCTCTTGCTGACAAATTAACAATTATTGAAAAACAAATAGTATACAATAAATGGGCAAAACTACCTAATTGCCTTAAAGGTCGTTCGCTTATTGGCGTTGATATTAATAAAAGTTCTGAATTAAATAAAGATTATCCTGATTTGGTGCTTTCAACAAGCAGAAGAACTACCCCCATTGCTAGGTTAATAAAAAAAGAATCTAAAAATAAAACAAAAATCATTCAGCTAATGCATCCTGGCAAGTGTGGCATTAAGGATTTAGACTTGGTTATCATACCTGAGCATGATGCAAAGAAATGTAAAGGAAACAATTTTTTTATGATAACAGGATGCCCCCATCGCATAACCGATTCATCAATAAACGAAGCAGCTCTAAAATGGGAAAAAGAATTCTTTAATTTGCCTAAGCCTTATTTAAGCGTGATTATTGGGGGAGCTATTAAAGGAAAGCCTTTTAGTTTGGAAAACGCTAAATCCTTGGCAGAAAGAATCAAATCCATCCACAAGGAAATAGGTGGCTCAATTTTAGTTACCACATCCAGACGAACTGGCACAGAACCAGAAAAATTGATTATGGATACGCTTAAAGGAATACCTATGCACACCTTCTTATGGGGAGAAAAGAAAGAAAACCCTTATATGGGATATTTAGCTTGCGCTGACAAAATAATAATTACCGGAGATTCTGTTTCAATGTGTAGTGAGGCGTGTGGAACAGGAAAGCCAGTATTAGTTTTTGAAGGCTCAAACTGGTTAACCTCAAAACATCATCGTTTTGTAGAATCATTATATGATGGTAAATTTGCCATTGCTATAGATAACCCTAAAGCATTAGACTTTTATCCCGAACAGAAATTAAATTGTGCAACAGCAATAGCAACAAAAATATTAGAAATCAGGTAAATATGTAATATTTTTAGGGGTAGAATCAGCAATAAATGCTTCTTCTAGCGGATTAATCTTTCGAGTAGCAATGAGACGTTGATACATACCTCCAAAATACGTGCTTTTATGCCAATTAAAACGCCCTCTATTAATGGCATATGTTTCTATTCCTCTATCCCAAAGCTTTTCTGCAAACGGATGATATAATCGATTATACATTCTGACCAAATAGCGTAATGGATGCCAGAATCTTGGCTTATGATAATCTACAAAAACAGCACTTCCCCCCGGTTTTACAGCATTTAAGGCATTATTTATAATTCTTGCTTTAGTTGCTGAAGGTAATTCTTGTAAAAGCAAAAAGCATAAAACAACGTCATATTGTTCCTTAATATCCACTTTAGACGCATCTTGCTTAAATATATTTAAGCAGGGATAGATATGTCCATATTTTTCTTTATTACGAGAGACCTGAAGACCGTTAATATCCAAAACATCATATTGACCGCGCATCCCTACTCTTTGTGCCACTTGATCTATTTCATCCCCAAACACAAGGCCGAATTGCAAAACAGATTGATGCCTTTTGATTTTATATAAAGCTGCATTTACAAGTTTATTGTAATAGAAAAAAGTGCGTATATTACTTGATAATCTGGTGTCTCTAGAATTACTTTCATCTAAATTATTATAAATATCCCCATAGACCATTTGAGTATATGCAGGCAATTTTGTTCTTTTATCTTTCATTATTTTGCTCCATTTTTACAAAATATTGATTTACTTCCTCAACATTAGCATCATAAATTTGACGAAGATTATGAATACTTTCAAAATTATTATGGTTTTGCTTTTGTAGATTATCTTCAATTCGTTGGCACAATGCAGAAAATTCATCCATACCAAAAACTTTAGAAGAAGAACGCCAATTATGAAAAATATAAATCATATTTTTTGTTTTATTAAGCTCTAAATTATGCCAACACTGAGCAGAGCAAGATAAAAATTCTTGCCATAAACAATGCATTTTTTTTAGCCCTAATACTTCTCGATATTGAATTAGCTGTCGCCAATTAACCTTGCTCATCTATTAATCCTAATTTAGCTGCCTTAACAACAGCTCCTGTACGATTGTAAACATCTAATATTTTTAGTATTGCCGTGACATGTAGCTTTACCGTTCCTTCTGTAAGCCCCAACTCATATGCTATTTGCTTATTTGATTTACCTTGAGAAATAAGCTTAATAACATCAATTTGTCGAGGAGATAACAATTTTATATTTTCTTTGTTTTCTTCGTTTGACTCAACAGGTATTTCTTCTATCTGTTTTAATAAATTAAACTCTGAATCACTATTGCCTTGCAACAACTCTGGCGGGATATATATACCTCCAGATAACACTAAATTAACCGCACTCAAAATAACTGTATTTGATGATGTTTTAGGGATATATCCTGCAGCCCCAATATCTATGGTTTTGTGAACAATTTCTTTATCAAAAACCGCAGATAAAATTATTATAGGAGAATCCGGTAATGTTTGATGAATCTTATTTATCGCATCAAGCCACTGAGAACCTGGCATTGCCAAATCGGTTAAAATCAGGTCAAAATCGTTATGTTTTTCTATTAACGAAAAAACTTCGTTATAATTTTTGGCAGATACAATCTCCCAATCAGGATGATTATCCTTAATTATCATCGTCAATCCCATTAAAAATAAATCATGATCATCTGCAACCAATATTTTCATTTTTTATCTCCTTTATTTATACCAATCACCAACTAAAGCTTGCCACAACGCTATTGATGCAATTGCTGCTGTTTCTGCTCTTAAAATCCTTTTTCCTAAAGAAACTGGAACCACAAAAGGTTGGGAGCATAATAATTCCGCCTCTTCAGATGAAAAACCACCTTCGGGTCCGATTAATATTGCCGCTTTTTTATGCTTAAACTGAAGAAACATATCACAGCAAGACTTTCCTTGTCCTCTTTCATCCATAAAAAATAATATTCTATCTTGATCCCAATTCTTCAAAATATATTGTAGATCTTTAGGCTCTTGTAATAAAGGAACGTCTAAACGTTCACACTGCTCTGTGGCCTCAATTATCTGACTGTTAATTCTTTCGCTTCTAATTTTATCCGTTATGCTATAACGAGTAATAACAGGCTGAAAAGTTTTCACCCCAAGCTCAACTGATTTTTCAATTATAAAATCCATACAATCTTTTTTTATGGGAGAAAACAATAAATATATATCTGCAGATGCTGTGGGAAAACGTAATGCCGATAAAATTTTCACGCTAACATTTTTTTTGTTAACCTTAACAATATTTGCTAAAAATTCACCATCTAAACTATTAAAAACTCTAATTTTATCATTTTCTTTAAGGCGTAAAACATTGCCTAAATAATGTGAGCATTCTTTTTCTAACTCAACAACATTATTGAGCTTTAAAGTATTATTTATAAAAAGTCTATGTTTTATTTTTTCTGCCATATTATTCTATCTTATGTTAAAGCGTAAAACTTTATTCTGAATAACATCAATATGATCACCCTCATTGCGAATATTATCCAGATATATAGTAGTTGTGCCTTTTGTTAAAGCTAAAAACTCTAACAATCTGTTATCATTTATATTTTCTGAACGTTCAAGTTTGATTAGGTTTTTATTGTTGATATCTACCTCCCACGAATATCCTACTGTTTCCGGTAACGATATTTCTACACTTTCTCCTGCTCTAATGACTATATTAGTAGAAAAGCGATCTTCTATATTGATTCTAGTTTTTTCTTGAGGTTCAAATATGTCTTTGTATACCTCACCATAATTTATGTCGGATTCATTTTTCGGTGTTTTCTTAAAAATGTTTTTCGACATATGAGTATTATTGTAAGAAATTGCATCCCCTATATTTTGCACTACAAAAGCTTCCAGATTTTCTATAGTATAAAAAATCATAAGCACTATAATGTATAAACTTTTTTGGCATTTTGGCATTTTAAGCTTTCAATTAATAAATGACATTTTTCTTGGCATAAACCTTTAAATATTATTTTCAATATAAAGTTTATATTATATTCTACTTTACAGAAAGTAAAATTTTTATTACAAACTAAGCATTAAATGGAACTTTAGCGATGATTATAACTATTGATGGGCCAGCATCGGCAGGAAAAGGGACATTGGCTCATAAATTATCAAAAAAATATAATTTGGCATATTTTGATACTGGAATGGTATACAGAGCTGTAGGGTTACAATTAGTATTAAAAAAAATTGATCCAAGCAACGTTATTGCGGCTGAGAATGAAGCAAAAAATTTAACTTTCCCTAAAATGATGACCTTAGCCCAACATCCTGATTTTAGATCTGATATAGGGGGTAAAGCCGCCTCCGTTGTGGCGACAATACCTCAGGTTAGAAAATCTTTATTGAAGATGCAGCAAAACTTTGCATTGAAACCAACTTTTGCTGACGGAACACCCGCAAATGGAGCCATTTATGATGGTAGAGACACCGGAACGATTGTTTGTCCGCATGCTGATATAAAACTATTTATTACTGCAACCTCTGAAAAAAGAGCTGAACGAAGACATAAAGAATTTTTATCTAAAGGAATAAATAAAACCTATGAGGAAGTTTTAGCTCAAATAAAAGAAAGGGATGAGCGAGATGAAAAAAGATCATCTGCTCCATTGAAACCTGCTGATGATGCCATAATTTTTGATACTTCAGAATTTAATGCAGATGAAGTTTTTGACAAAGTTTGCAAAATCATCGAAAACAAACAAAAAACTCTTGAAATATAAATATTTGAGTGTATAAGTAAAACACTCATGGTAATAGGGTGCGCTGTTGTCATGAAACTTGTAACTCGCACAAGTCCTCCCCATTGTTCGTTTCGGGGAATGGCATTTTGAAATAAATTAAATATATGATTAATACAGAAATTAAAATCCCTGAAACCGATGAAAACTTTGAAGCCCTGTTAAACGAACAGTTTGGTGACAAAGGCATTACCGGCTCTGTAGTTAAAGGTTCTATTATCAAAGTAACTTCTGACTTTGCAACTGTAGATGTTGGTTTAAAATCTGAAGGACGCATCCCATTGCGTGAATTCGGACAAAATGCGGAGCTAAAAGTAGGCGACATCGTTGAAGTTTATGTTGACCGCTATGAAGATAAAGACGGCAATATCGTTCTTTCTCGTGAAAAAGCTCGTCGTGAAGAAGCTTGGCTTGACTTGGAAAAATGCCTTAACTCCGGTGAACGTGTTAATGGTGTTATTTTTGGACGTGTTAAAGGCGGATTTACTGTTGACCTTAATGGAGCAATCGCTTTCTTGCCGGGTTCTCAAATTGATATTCGTCCAATACGTGATATCACTCCTTTAATGGGAATTACTCAACCATTCCAAATTTTAAAAATGGATAAAGTAAGAGGAAATATCGTTGTTTCTCGTCGTGTTGTATTAGAAGAAACTCGTGCAGAAGCTCGTGCTGAATTGATTGGCGACCTTAAAGAAGGTTCTATTTTGGACGGTGTTGTTAAAAACATTACTGATTATGGTGCGTTTATTGATTTGGGCGGTGTTGACGGATTGTTACACGTTACAGATATTTCTTGGAAACG
>JAZNVJ010000181.1:0-7000 GCA_045592765.1 Alphaproteobacteria bacterium
TTATTAAAAAAAATAGAGAAATTGCCAAGCAATTTCTCTATTTTTTATTAAATAAACTTATAACTATAAGGATTATAGTTATAATCAATGTTAGCTCAAACAGCCCGGGGAGAAACTCCCATACCAGCCAATTGAGTGCAGCACCCAGAATAATAATAAATATTCCGGATGGAATTGCTCTTATCAGCTCCACAAGAGCATTAGCAATTCCCAAAATGGCTCCCAAGATGAAAAGAATAAGAAAAATTCCTCCCACCACATAGAGCCAGTCAGGAATAAACCCTATATTGATATTAAAAATACCAATAATAACAAGGGCTACCCCGATAATCCTCATAGCTCTGAGAAGTCTTAAAACACTGAGTTTATAAGTCTTCAATTCAAAGCTCCACGCAATCAGGAAGAGGATAATTCCGCTGATTGCTAACAAAATACTTGTCATAGCTTTAAAATTTAGGATTTCATTATAACATATTTTTGTTGCCTATACCAGACAAAAAATGAACTATTTTTCCAGAAAAGGCCAACCGCCATCGGCAACTTGCCTTAAAGTAGGATTATCTATGGCAAAACGCATATTATATATCCAATAGTTGGCGATCACTCTTTCTATATAAATTCTGGTTTCGGCAGAAGGTATTGCCTCAATAAACAATAACGCATCATCATTATAACGAATCGTCTTTTGCCATTTGAGTAGATTTCCAGGTCCGGCATTATATGCTGTCATCAGATAAAACAAATTACCGTCAATAAAGGTTTTACCAAGTAAATAATTAATATATTTTTGCCCCAACTCCAAATTATATTCCGGCTTGAGAAGACGACTTTTATCTTTCTTCAAATCCGCATCCTTCGTTATATGATAGGCTGTTCTCGGCATAAGCTGCATTAAACCGCAAGCACCGGCACTGCTTTCTGCCTCAGCCTTAAAAGATGATTCTTGCTTAACCAAAGCCAAAACTAAAGCCTTGTCAACATTCCAACCATACGTAGGCCACCACTTTGGCACCGGATATGCAAAGGCATCATAACTGCGATTTTGCAAAACATCTTTGCATTGATTGCCGGCATAAATTGCTAAAGAGTGCAAACCATATTGATTGGCGATAAAAATAACCGCCTCTTGTTGTTTTTCATTCATTTCCGGATAACCGAATCGCAATTCTGCCTCAGCCAGTTTGGGCTGTTTGGCTTGTAATAAGATAATTGACCTACGAATATATGGCGAAGACAACAATTCATAGATATAATCTTTGCTTGCAAAGTTATTTAAATATGCGACAGCTTCCCAATTATAATCCGGAGTTTGCCCCAATTTGTGAGTTGCTAAAATTCCATACATAGTATGTTTATATTTGGCACTAAGTTTTAGCATTTCTTTGGCTTTTTGCGGCTGCTTTAAGCGCATATAAGCTCGATATGCCCAATAGCCTCCGGCAGAAACCAACCATTCATCATCATTCTTGGACTTGGCCAAACGAGAAAAATAGATAGCAGAATTTTGATATTGTTTTTGTCGCCATGCCGCCAAACCTGCTACCCAAGAAGCTGTACCGGATGTTCTTCTTCTGGCGGCTTTGGTTGCCCATTGCCAAGCAAGTTTGTCATAGCCATCAACAAAATATTTTTGTGCTAATTTTGCCGCTAAATCATCCCAATTTTTATTAGGTAAAATTCGGCGTAATTTAGGTTGCTCTAAAATAAGACGGGCTCGCTTAGTCTTACCGCTATTGAGAGCTTTTCTAAATGCGGAAATCTGTTTTTGTAGGTATTTTTTGGTATAATTATCAAAATTGCGTTCTTTTAAAAATGTACTACCTAAAACTTCAGGAACTTGTAGCCCTTCTTCACTGCCTTTATTTTTGCGTTTGGCAAGACGATAAATTCTGGATGCGTAAGGATAATCGGCATATTTTTTAAGCCATTCTTTAAGTTCTTCTAAGGAAGAGGAGTATTTAGAATGCAAATATTTTTGTGCTAAAACATCACCTAATAAGATATGATTTTCCAATTCTGCAACTAAAGAATCTGCCTCTGCAAATTCTCCTTTATCAATATGACGAAAAATCTTCTTATATAATTTTATATCATCTTCATCTATAAGCAAATATTTTAATATTTGCTTATGAGCCATATCATCTAAAATAATATGATTAGCAAAACTTTTTTCTGCCAATACAGCTAAAAAAAAGATAAGAAGAAAGATTTGCAGTTTTTTTATCATTATGAATTTATTTTTTTGTTTTCAACCAAATAATTTTATTGGCACAATCGACCGAAGACATTCCTCTAACCCGACAGCGATTAACCACAATATTAGGCATTTTATCCATATTATAACATCCTTTACCCATTAAAGTATAATCTATATAAGTAGGAGTATTAGGAGCAATATCCGAAAAAGAAAGGGCTGTTGTCAGGTCCGGCCAAACCAACTTCACATCAAGTTGGATCAGCTTTTTGTTAAGATTAGTTAAAACAAAAAATCGAACATCACAAGATGGTGAATTATTTAAATAACCTGATATGTTAAAATTATCGTAATACAAAAATATCTTTTCTGCTCGACGAGAATTACCATCTTTATCTAACTCAACAACAGCAGCACCACCACGCTTTGAACCATCATCAGTTGGAATTAGCATAACATCTAAACCACCACCTGGAACAAAAGCAGCTTCTTGTTGGTTAATTTCTGATAACTCATCTTTTTCTTTATTGAGTACTTCTTCAAGTTTAGAATCAGAAATAAGCTCATCTTTAGTTGTTTTTTTATTTTGCCAATTACCGCCAAAAGTTTGGGCAAATGAATCAAAACTAGTAAGAATTAAACTAGACCATATGATATATTTCACCCATAACTTCATAAAAGCTATTCCTTATTTTCTTTATTGGCTGCAGATAAACTTTCATCAATAGCATTAACCACGTTTACTACTTGAGAAAAAATATCTTCCATTTCTTTATATTTTTTTGTAGACAAGGCATCTTCTTCTGAAATGCGGGTTTCTAAAGAAACAGGTAAGAAGTCAGAATAATACTCTGATGATTTTGGACTAACATTACGGAATAAATTTTGACATGCTTCCTTAGTCATTACAGAAGCGTTGCCTCCATCTTTTCGCACAATATTACAAGAGTTAACGTTAATCTCCATATCTTCAATAAGTAAAAAGCATCTATCGCTTGCAACCTTAGACTTCAGACTAATTTGTTGTTTAGCCTTAAGTGGAGGAAGACGTAAATCTAAAGAAACAGTATTGCTATTGTAGGTTGCTGTACCATAACGAGGAACATTACGACGACCACTTCGTTGAGCTTCCATATTATTGCGCTCTTCTTGGTTAATTGCATCAGCTACAACTTCATCTGCCCAAACCAAGTTTAATGAAGTATTGTTTACTTCGTTATTGCTGCGATTATAAAAAGTTGCACCAAATTCACAAGAAACAATCAAGCCATCGCTATTCTTAACCGGAACAACATCGTGTATCTTAAATAAAATCACATCATCATCAGCATTGGCGCAACCAATAAAAGATGCCAATCCTATAGCTAAACATCCGGTAAAAATCTTGATATTTTTAATCATTTGCACATCCTTAAAGTTACTTCAAAAAAAACTCTTTTTCGTATTATAGCAATTATACTCTCTAAAATACCAACAAATAGTAAAAACTTTTAACAATTTTTTTCATCATTCAAAGCTTTGGCTATTTTTAGCAAATCGCTCCAAGCTTTTGCCTTTTGACCTGCTGTACGTAATAAATATGCGGGATGAAAACTGGCTAAAACTTTGGCATTTTTCCCATTCGCTTTAGGATAATCAAACCAATGTCCACGCATTTTAGATATTGTATCTCCCATATTCAACAATGAATTGGCTGCACTACCTCCTAAAACCAAAATATAATCAGGATCAATTAAATCTATTTGTTTACGCAAAAAAGGCAAACAAACCGCAATTTCAGAATCTAAAGGAGTTCTGTTACCAGGAGGACGCCAAGGCAAAATATTACATATATAATAATCTTTACGGCTCAAACCTATAGCCGACATCATTTTATCTAGCAACAGCCCTGAACGCCCAACAAAAGGCAAACCTTCTCTATCCTCATCTGCACCAGGAGCTTCACCTATTAACATAAGATTTGCTTGGGGGTTTCCATCACCAAAAACCGTATGAGATGCTGTTTGTTTAAGCGCACAGCCATCAAATGCTTCTAATGCAGATTTAAGTTCTTCAAGACTCGAGACCTTATCACAAGTATCAACAGCTGTTTTATAAGCTCCACCAGTATTTTGTGCTAACTTACTAATTGCAGGGCGCACTGAAACAGCGGAAATCGTTGCTTTATTATCTTTAGCTAAAAGATTTAAAACATCATTGCCACAAGTTTCGTCAACCCCGGCCAACAAATACCACTCTAAAATATCTTTTATATTCATTTGATCTGTTATCATAAGTTTCAAATTAGCCAATTTAGAATATTTTGCAATATAAAACATTAATTTACACAGTTTTGATAATTATATCAAAACTCTATTGTCTGATCAAAAAAAGTATATATAATACCATAAGTTATGTTTTTAGGATAAACTGATGATAAAATTAAAGTGGATATGGGTTGTTGGCTTAGCTATAGGTATTGCTATTTTCGTTTCTTGCTCTAATATAAGTAATTCAGACACTTATAGCACCTCCAAACAAAAAAACACCTCTATAAATACTCAAAAATCTTATGGGGCTTATTTGGCAGGAAGAGTCGCTCATTTGCGCAAAGATTTTAATAATGCGTCAGATTATTATATAGAAACATTAAAAAAAGATCCAAACAATAAAGCCTTGATAAGTCAACTATACTTGCTTTTGGTATCTAAAATGCGAGTTGATGAGGCGGCTAAATACGCTCAAATGCATATTAATAATGAAAATACAGACAACTTTGCTTATACTGTGATAGCTGTGTATCAGATGCATAATGGGCAATACAAACAGAGTATCGAAACTACAAAAAAATTTAACAATTCCGCTTACCAATCATTTATTGCTCCGATGCTCAATGCTTGGAACTATGTCGGTCTAAATCAGCCAGATATGGCTATTAAAACTATGGAAAAATTAAAAAATGAATCCAGTTTTGAGGGAATTTATCATTTCCATGCCGGAATGATAAATGATTATTTTGATCGCAAACAACAAGCTCAGCAACACTTCAAGCAATTAATAGAAGAAGAAACAATGGAAATTTCTTTGCGCTCATTACAAATAATCAGTAACTTTTATTTGCGCAATGGACAAAAAGATAAAGCTTTACAAATCGCACGCTTGCAAAGTAACGATGCCACAATCAGTGATATGTTAAAATTATTTGCACAATCTATTGAAAATCAAGCTCAAAATCAAAATGAAAGAATTATCAACTCTCCGAATTTGGGAGCTGCAGAAGCATTATTTTCTATTGCGGCAACTTTTCGATATGACCAAATTATTGATGTTGCCCATATGTTTATAAGCCTGGCTATATATCAAAATCCGAACTATGATTTAGCAAAGTTGCTCCTAGCAGATATTTTGGAAAACCGCAAAATGTATCAGGATGCAAATGAGGTATATGATACTATTGATAAGCAATCTTCTGCTTATTATGTGGCGCAGCTTAAAATGGCAAATAATTATATTAAAATGCAAGATTATGATAATGCTGAATTATTGCTCAAAGCACTCTCTCTAGATATAAATAGTGTAAGAGTATATATGGATTTGGGAGATGTATTGCGCCTTAAAAGTGATCATGAAGAAGCTATTAAGTATTATAAAGAAGCTATGAAATCAACAGCTGATACTGAAACATTGTGGGTATTATATTATGCAACAGGAGTTTCTTATGAGCAACTTGATGATTGGAAGAAAGCTGAAAAGTTTCTATTGAAAGCAAAGATGTTAAGCAACAATCACCCTCTAGTATTAAATTATTTGGGTTATAGCTGGCTAAAACAGAAACAAAATATTGATCAAGCTTTTGAAATGATTGTTATGGCATATAATCAATCCTCTAATGATGCTAATATTACTGACAGTTTAGGATGGGCTTTATATAACCTCGGATATTATGGTATGGCTGAAAAATACTTAGAAAAAGCAAATTTACTTGCACCCGCAAATCCTGTCATATGCGATCTCCTAGGCGATGTATATTGGTTTTCAGGACGTAAAAATCAAGCTCGTTTTCAGTGGCAACAAGCTCTAGACCTCAAAGATGAAACAGGGGAAATAAATCGAAAACAAATTAAAGAAAAAATCAAGAATGGTCTAGAAGATCGAAATGATATCTCATTTGATAAAAATAAAATTGATGAACTTGTAAAGCTTATTAAGCATTAATTATCAAACAAAAGCCCCATTATTATAATGGGGCTTAATGGTTTATAACTTATAATAATTAGCGCCTTCTTAAAAATGAAGGAATTTCTAAGTTTAACCTATCTTCAGCAGAAAATCCGTCATTAGAATAAGAAACAGCAACAGGTTCTTGAACTCTTTCTGTTTCTTTTTGTTTTTTGCGATTGCGCTTAGCGATGGAAACTCCCGTTATACGCTCAATAAATGTCGGAATATATTCTTCATCATCATTAACAATCAGCTTTTCCTCAGTTTCTTCTTTATGAGAAAAACTCCCATTTACAGGTGCCTGCTCTGGAAAGAGCTCAGGTTCTTCTTCTACAACTCGCAAATTATTTTTGGGCTTAAAACCGCTCTCAATTGAAGAAACTGCAGCTTTGAGCTGATTGTCTCCATTATCATCTTCACTCTTGTTAATAATTGCCTTAAACAATGCGGTGGCATTAGGCATATCCTCCATAACCGAAGATTTTTCTATATCTGTAAAATCTTTGAAATTCATCGGCTGAGATGTTGCAACAGCAACTTCTTCAACTGTTTCTTCTTTAGGTTCTGTGGTAACAATGGGCTCTACTACTGCATTATCTATAAGAT
>JAZNVJ010000182.1:0-2595 GCA_045592765.1 Alphaproteobacteria bacterium
GAAAACATACACGGCACCGAAATTGCTGTAGATGTACCGCATGCTTTAGTATGTTTAAACACCATCATATCTTTAACAAACGGATTAAGAGGCTTATTTGTAGCTCTTTCATATCCGTTAAGCGAAAAACTTGCGGCTCGAGCACTTTCACCAACCACAATCACAAATAAATTCTTACGTCCGTTATCTTGCCAATATTTATTTAATTGTGCCTTTTTATTAAGAGGTTGCAAATCAGCATGCTTCTTCATCACTTTTAGTGCATCAATTGTTGAACCGATATAATTACTCGGCACCATAAAATACAACAAGTGCTTTCTTTCTTCTAAAAACGTATCTATTTTACTGATAAAAGGCAACAACAATAATGTTAACAATACCCCACAACTCAAAATCATTTTCAATCTAAGCAATAATTCTTGCCCCCAATTTCGATACTGGATTTTTATTTTTAGCAAGAACCATAACGGTATCACCATTCCGACAATTACAAACAATAACATTTTCCAACTAAGTAATGCTGCAACTTCAGCCTTATCAGTCTGAAAAAGATTTATCATCATAATTTTATCTATTGCCACATTATAAGTTTGCATAAAATATAATGCACTCGTGTTACCGAAAACAAAAAAAGCTAATAACCATTTAGCCACATACTTTTGCAATAACAAAGAATAAGCAATTACAAACAGTAAAAATAAAACTATTACCAATAATGCTCCAACCAACCAACTGGAACTCATCATAACTTTGCTTATAAATAAATAATTATAAGCAACAGCCACTAATGCCCATAACAAAATAAACTTGGTTGAAGTTAAAGTATTTTTTATCATCATTTTCTCTCAAAAAACAACTTTAAAGCAAAAAGGCGCTTTATCAAGCGCCCTTCGCTTTTTGTAGAATTATTCATCCGAAGAAATAACTTCCGGTGTAATTACTTCATCACTGATAATATCTTCCGTATCAGGCACATTATCACCCAATACTTCAGAACCGGTTTCTTCATCCAATTCTTCTTCATCATTATCATCAGCATCAAGCCAAGTCACCGAAACAACTTTCTCGTCATCAGCCAAACGGAAGAGTATCACACCTTGCGTCTTACGACCGGCAATTCTGATATCTGCCACCGGCATTCTGATAAGTTTTCCGCCATCGGTAACCATCATAATCTGGTTATTGTCTTCTATCGGGAATGAACTTGCAATTTCTTTGTTGCGAGCTGACATTTCCATATTGGCAATACCCTGACCGCCACGACCGGTCACACGATATTCATAAGAAGAAGAACGCTTACCATATCCGGTAGTTGTGACAGATAGAATAAATTGCTCTTTCTCACGCATTGCCTCATATTTTTCCGGATTAAGAACATTCATTTCCACACCGATTTCAGCAAGAGAAACGTCACAATTTTCTCCTCTTTCAGCTTGAATACGTTTAATAGCCGAAGATATACGTAAATATTCCTCACGCTCCTCAGATGTCGCATCACTATGATTCAAAATTGACATTGAGATAACTTCATCTTTATTTGCCAATTTAATACCTCGAACACCGGTAGAATTACGACCGACAAACACACGAACATCCGTAACCGGAAAACGAATACATTTACCGCTACGAGCCGCAAGTAATACATCTTCGTCTTCAGTACAAATACGAACATTAATAAGTTTATCACCTTCATCAAGTTTCATCGCTATTTTACCGTTAGATTGAACGTTTACAAAGTCCATCAATGAATTACGACGAACATTACCTTGAGAGGTTGCAAACATAATAGACATATCTTTGCAATCAGCCTCATTTTCCGGCAACTTCATAATGGTTGTAATAGTTTCACCGGCATCAAGCGGCAATAAATTGATAAACGGTTTACCTTTAGAGGTTGGAGAACCAAGCGGAAGTTTATAAACTTTCATCTTATAAACCAAACCTTTAGATGAGAAGAACAATACCGGAGTATGAGTACTTGCTACAAACAAACGTGTTACAAAATCTTCTTCTTTGGTAGTCATACCGGATTTGCCTTTTCCGCCACGTTTCTGTGCTTTGTAGGCATTAAGCGGAACACGCTTAATATATCCTGCCTCAGTTACGGTAACCACCATTTCTTCACGTTGGATTAAAGATTCGATATCGGTATCATATTCAATATCTTCAATCTTGGTACGACGAGGTGTTGCATATTCGTCTTTAATAGCTACTAACTCATCACGCATAATACCATAAAGTTTTTCTCTACTGGAAAGAATAGATAGGCATTCTTTAATCTCATCACCGAGATTAACTAACTCTTCGTGTATCTTATCTCTTTCTAAACCGGTCAAACGTTGCAATTTCAAATCCAAAATTGCTTTTGCTTGCGCTTCAGATAAACGATAAGTTCCGTTTTCTACTTTTCTGTCCGGCTCATCAATCAGTTTTACTAATGTCTCCACATCTCCTGCCGGCCAAGCTCTTGCTAACAAAGCATCTTTAGCTTCTTGCGGATTTGGCGATGTTCTGATTAAATCAATAACCGGATCAATATTTTCAACCGCAATCGCCAAACCAACCAACACATGGGCTCTGTCACGAGCTTTGTTG
>JAZNVJ010000183.1:0-4713 GCA_045592765.1 Alphaproteobacteria bacterium
CATATTATAGCGCTCTGAAATTAAGCGTTAATATATTTACGCATAGTTTGAGAAGGTTTGAATGAAATCACTCTGCGAGGAGTAATAACAGCCTCAACACCGGTTTTAGGATTGCGACCGGTACGAGCTTTTTTATCACGCAAAGAAAAAGTACCGAAAGAAGATAATTTAACATCGTTTCCGCTACTGAGTTCTTTAACGATTTCATCAATAATCATATCCAAGATTTCATTAGAATCTTTTCTGGATAAGCCAATTTCTTCATAAATTGCTTCAGCAACATCAGCACGAGTAATAGTTTTCATTTTTTATCCTCTTAAGTTTAAGTATTTAAAACCATTAAATTTTGTCTGCCAAATTATTTATACCAAAAACAATTTTATGGCAATAGATAATCCACAGTTTTTTATAAATTATATGCGAATTATTGCTCCGCCCCAAGTGAAACCGGCCCCCATAGCGGTTAAAGCAACAATATCGCCTTTCTTAATAGTGCCATTAGCAATGTTTTGTGACAGAGCAAGCGGAATTGATGCCGCTGAAGTATTACCGTTATTAGTAATATTAACAATAACTTTGCTTTTATCGATTCCCATTTTTTGCGCTGTGCCATCAATAATTCTGATATTCGCTTGATGCGGAATCAGCCAATTTATATCATCAGCACTAAGACCAGCAAGTTTGAGAGCTTCTTCTGCACCGCTGGCAAGAGCACTAACTGCGTATTTAAACACTTCTCTGCCATCCATTAGAATAACCCCGGAATTTTGCGTGGTTGATACTCCGCCACTGGTTTTAAGATTATCGGTATGAGAGGCATCAGCAAAAATTTTGGTTGCAAGTACAGCTTTTTCTTCTTCTTTATCGGTAGCTTGCAAAACTACTGCACCGGCACCGTCGCCAAATAAAACACAAGTACCTCTGTCCGACCAGTCGGTTACTTTTGAAAGTGTTTCTGCACCGATAACCAAAGCATTTTTTACTTGTCTAAGACGGATCATATTATCAGCCAAGGTGAGGGCATATACAAATCCAGAACAGGCCGCTGAAATATCAAAAGCCGGAACACCGGAGCGAAGACCAATTTTGCTTCCGGCAACAAGAGCTGCTGCAGGAGTCGTCAAATCAGGAGTAATTGTTGCCAAAATAAGCAAGTCTATATCTTGAGCTTGCAAATTTGCATTTTGTAATGCCATTTTAGCGGCATTAGCTGCCAAATCAGATGTAGTTTCACCTTGAGAAATATTTCTGGCTTTAATACCGGTTCTTGTAGATATCCATTCATCATTGGTATCAACAATTTTAGCCAAATCATCATTGGTTACCGAATTGTTTGGTACATAATGCCCAAAGCCGATAAGTTTAGAGCTAATAGACATCGTAAATAGCCTCTTGAGAGAGCTCATCTAAGTCGACCTTTTCCACTTCTTGACGAATAGTGGCCACAAAATTTTGGCGTACTAAACTGGCCGCATTGTTAACTGCAACAGAGAAACCTAGAGCATCTGTTCCGCCATGACTTTTAACCGATAAACCGTTAAGGCCGACAAACATTGCTCCGTTATACATACGGGGATCCATGGTCTTTTTGATTTTCAAGATTACTCCCATCATAAATGGTAAGCCGATTTTGGCAAGAAAAGATTTTTTGATTGCATCTTTAACCATTCTGATAACCAATCTGGCAGTTCCCTCAGTTGATTTTAAGGCTATATTACCGGTAAAACCGTCTGATACAATCACGTCAGCAACCCCGTTGGGAATCTCGTGCGGTTCAATATATCCTCTAAAATCAATATTCATTTTAGAATTTTTGATTAACTGTGCGGCTTGACGAATTTCTTCTTTACCTTTCATTTCTTCGGCACCGATATTGAGTAAGGCAACTCTTGGTTTTTCAATGCCAAGAGCATTTCTTGCCAATATATCCCCCATGAGTGCAAACTCAGCCAGATTTATAGCACTGCATTCGGTGTTTGCCCCCAAATCGAGCATAACATATTTTCCGGTACGATGGGGCATGATGCTTACGATTGCCGGACGATGAATTTTTGTAATGGTTTTGAGAACCATTTTAGAAATAGCCATCAGGGCACCGGTATTTCCTGCAGAAACTATTGCTTGAGCTTCACCTTTGCGTACCGCATCAATAGCCATATACATACTGGTATTACGATTACGAATAACTTGCGATGGTTTATCTTCGTTTTTAACCATTTCATTAGTATGTTGTACTTTACATACTTTTTTTAAGTCTGGGAATTGTTCAAGGATAGGATTAACCTTATTTTCATCACCAAATAACAAAAAATTGATATCAGGATTCTTTTTAGCAGCAATAGCTAATCCTTCAATTACGACTCGTGGTGAGTTATCACCACCCATAGCATCAACAGATATAACCAGATTATTATTCATAGAAAAAACCGGCTCCAATTAATAATGATAAATAAAAGAAGCCTCAGACCGATGAGCCTGAGGCGATAGATAAAAATTACTCAGCGTCAGCAACCTTTTTAACTACAACCTCACGATTGTCATACTGCCCGCAAGAAGGACAAACGTTGTGAGGTTTTTTGAGTTCACCGCAGTTAGGGCATTCCATATAAGCATTAGCCTTAAGAGCGTCATGAGAACGGCGCATATTGCGACGAGATTGAGATGTTTTCTTTTTAGGTGTAGCCATTTTTTTATACTCTAAATTAACGTTAGTTTATTGATTCAATCGACATTCATAACCCATTTAGTTTTTAAAATCAACTAAATTAAATGTCTTTTTGCGAAATTCTGCACTCCTTTTACTTAAAAAAAATCCCTTTGGCAAGTATTTTTTAATATTAGCAATAATTAAGGGGCTTGTTTTCACAAACCCCACCCTAATCACTTACGCCTAATGACTAATCACTAATCACTAATGACTAATGACTAATCACTAATGACTAACTACTCCATATCGTCGAAGTCATCACCGGCATCAAAGGCATCATCACCGACAAAATCATCAGCAAAATCGCCATCAGTATCTAATTCATCATCAGCATCTAAATCCATAGCGTCTTCATCTGCTCCATGAATTTGCATACTATCTTCTAGTTCAGCTTGTGGCAACAATCCAGAGAATTGTTCATCTAATTCAGCCAATTCTTTTTCGGCAGCCAAAATTTCCAATTCTTCTTCTTCCGGTTCTTCAACCTCAACATATTTTTGTAATCCCATAACCAAAGAATGTTGCAAATCTTCAATACTGACTCTTTCTTCAGCAATCTCACGCAAAGCAACAACTGAGTTTTTATCGTTATCACGAGCTACCATCAACGGAGCTCCGGTAGACAAGTCTTTTGCACGTTGAGCTGCAACCATTAACAATTCATAGCGATTTGGAATTTTATCAATACAATCTTCTACTGTTACACGAGCCATTTTTATTATCCTTTAAATGTTAAAATTAAATTTTAAGCAAGATATACACCAATAAAATTCAAAAATGCAAGAAAAAAATAGAAAAATTAAGTAAAAACAATTGGATGCGTTGTTTATTCAAAGATTCGGATATCTGTGCCACCGATTCTATATCTTGTTTGCTCCAGAGCTTTTTCTAATTGCGGGCGTTTTTTTTGCACTTCTAACATATCACTTATTGGAGCGCTATAGGCAGAAACAATAGCTTGCATTGTTGCAAAGCGAGTTTTGGCTGATTGAGGACTTAGTTTGTTAATTTCTTCATCATAGAATCCTTTTTTATACATTCTTATTGATTGCATTACCGAATTATGAATTAAAGATAAGCGATACGCTTTAATTGTTTTATCGCAGGTATAAGCCCATTCATTTAAGGTAAAGCCTTCTTTGGCAACTTTATTGGCTAAAGCAAGTTCTTGACCGATTAATTTTGCTTTTTGTACTAATCTGGCGCAAGGATTAACCATTTCACGCATTCCAGCCAAGATAGCTGGTTCTTTTCCGGCTTCATAACTCCAAAGCATTGAAGAAATAATACTTAATTGATACTCATTATCGGCAGTTCTGAACCACTTTTCGACTTGAGGCAATGTTCTGACAAATGCTTCAATATCGGCAGCGGTTATTAATGTGTTTGCATCAGGGTAAATCGTCCGCAAATCACTTTTACCGGAGTTTTTTTTATTTGCTCCTTGCATAAAATCTTCAGGCGGCACAATTTGTTTGAGCGCAGCATAAAATTTCGGATCATACTTAGTTTTAGGATAATATGGTGTTTGTTTGGGCGTTTCTATTTTTTCAAAATTTTCAGGCCAAAATTCTGGTATCAGCAAAAAATATAATCCCGGTGACAAAAATTCAATGTCCTCTATGCCTTGTAGCTGAGGAGCAATGCGTTTAGGGAATTGATTTTTAGTTTCTTTAATTCCAGGCAGATTTAATACTTTTTCTGACATATTTGGTACTTCAAACAACATAGGACCAATATATGGATAAAAATCTTTCGGTATAACAGAAAGCATTTCTAAAACTAGATCTTCTTCTTCCCATTTCAGACGTTTTTCATTAATTCCGTAAGTGGCTGCTCGAGCATAAAAATCAGCATCGAAATCACCGAGCAAATCCCATACCGTATTATATTTTTTATCATAATAGCGGTTTTCTTGATTAAATATGGCTTCAAGCTCTTCTCTTTGCGGTAGAGTATCTTTTTCTAGGTTAATTTTAAAAGCATCTTTGTAGTCGGCCATTGAA